>NZ_JAACKB010000070.1 GCF_010892395.1 Sulfurovum sp. bin170 | reverse complement strand
TGCTATCTCAACGGATGGCAAGTCTCTATATGTTGAAAGTTTGGGATGTTGAAGATGATAAGTTTAAAAAGAAGTTAAAGAGTGCAATGAGCCTTTTTAAAAGCTCTCTGGAGAAATTAAAAAAATCGAAATTAAATAGTAATGAGACTACAAAGCTATTAAATAGAGTTGAAAAATCATTTATGTTTTTTGAGGTGATGAATAGGTCTTCTATTAGATTTATACCAACATTAATATATAAAAAATCTGATGATATTTTAAAAAATATGAATATTGTAACAAAAAATTATGTAGAAGGAGTATTGTGAAAAAATTATTGAATATATTGGCGATTAGTTTAGTATTGTCTACAACCCTATCTGCCTCTACTAGAGGTGATGTAAAGGTTATTGAAGCATCTGAAAACATTAGACTACTTGGACAAAAAATAGCTAAAGATTATCTATTTTATTATAAAAATTCTAAGAAATCAAATCTAAAAGAGAGACTTCTTATTGATATTGAAATGTTAGAGAACTCTATTATTGAGATAGCAACTATTACAAAAAATAGAGATAGTAAAAATATTTTGGATTTTCTTGCTTATAATAAAGATGAGATTAAAGAGTTGCTAGTCAAAGAGGCAAACAGAGAGAGAAGTATGTTGATGCTTGATTATGGTGAAAGTTTTGTAGAGGGAGCCAACTCCATATTCAATGAACATAAGTATGATTTTTCTGCGGAAGAGAATATGTTGATGCTATTTAAAAATATAGAGTATCTACTAGAGAGAATATCGAAGTACTATGTTGCCTCTGCTTTGAATCTTGATAAAAATAATAACTTTAAAAATATGAAACAAGCGATAGTAAGTGTAGAGAGTATATTAAGTTCAATAAATGCCTATAGTTATCCTGGTGAGTTATCTAGTGAGTTAAAAAAGATGAATTATACTTGGGGTAAACATAGAGAGTTTCTCTATAAATCAAATGAGTTATCCATTCCGAACCTGATACTCTCTTCGGAGAGTGTCTTAGAGAAGAGTATTCAGAAAATATCTCTATATCATAAACAGAATCAATAGAGAGGAATCTAATGAAAATTAACAACAATAAAACTATCTCTTTTCTTTTTATATTTATTGTAATTGGATTAGCTACTACACTACTCTACTACAGCTATCTATCTTATGATAGATATAACGAAAGAAAACAGAGTACTGGCTCTATTTTGTTAATTGATAAGATAGATACTGTCTTGAACAAGGTAGATAATGAGAGAGTCTACTCTGCCATCTATATGGGAACCAAGCATAAAGAAGATCTTAAAAATTTGAAATTTTATAGAGCAATTGTAGATAAAGAGCTAGAGACTCTAAATGCGTTTTTAAAAAAAAATAGAGAACTATATTTTTATAAATCAGCCATAGGTGATATATCCAAAAATTTATCTTATACACGAACTAGAGTAGATGTTCTTAGTTTGGATTACCAAAATACTCTTTTTGAAAACTATTTTAATAAAGTAGTTAAACCTCTTATGGGATTAGTTGAGAGACTTATACAAAACCCTTTGGTTGAAAATAGTGAACAATTTGTTGACTATTTTCAACTTCTACAACAGAAAGAGAACCTATCTACAGAGAAAAGTTTCATCTCCTTTATATTAAGCTCTTCTTTGGAGATGAAACGAGAGGATTTACTGTTGTGGGAGACTCTTTTACACATTGATATTACAGAGAGTATCGCTCTACAAAATTTAAGAGGAGAGATTTTTATAGATTCAATTGATAGTAAATATTCTGTTTTATCAAAAGAGTGGATAGAGACCAGTGAAGAGAGGATTACTGAACTTAGAGATAGACAGAGTATACTTTTATCTCAATCTCAAAAATATATTTATGCTCAACTCTCTACGGTAAAACAACAGACTATAAAATATATGGTAGCATCTGTTGCTCTTCTGATAATTCTTTTTATCCTAATCTATCTATCTTATTCTAATATAAAAAATTCTCGTATGCTAACGGATACTTTAAGTGACCTCGAAGCAGACCTTAATGAAGAACAAAGAACAGAGATAAAAAAAGTTTTGAAGAAAAATGACACTATTGCGATATATAAATTTTTGGTCAATGCGATTAAAGAGCCAAGCCGTGCAAAAGACCATTTTTTGGCCAATATGTCCCACGAGATTCGTACCCCACTTAATGGTATTATAGGATTTACAAATATACTTAAAGAGACAGAACTAAAAGAGGATCAAAAAGAGTTTGTGCATATAATAGAAGAGAGTTCTAATAGTCTCATCCATATAGTCAATGATATATTAGATTTCTCTAAAGTAACAGCAGGAAAAATTGAGTTTGAAAATATTCCATTTTCTGTAATGGAGAAGTTTGAAGCGACGGTAGACTCTTATGCAGCAAAAGCTGCTCAAAAAAATATTGATTTAGGTCTATTTATTGATCCAACTCTTCCTATGGAGCTTATGGGAGATGGGACTAAGATTTCACAAGTTATTATCAATCTACTGAGTAATGCTGTTAAATTTACAAATAAAAATGGTAAAATTAATATTGCGATAGAGAAACTGTCTCAAACAGATGGTGTTGTCAGGCTAAAATTCTCTGTCAAAGATTCAGGTATAGGTATGACGAAAAAGCAACAGAGTAAGATTTTTGATGCCTTTTCTCAAGCCGATGCAAGTACAAGTAGAAAGTTTGGTGGAACAGGTTTGGGACTTACAATATCTAGTAAATTTGTCTCTCTTATGGGAGGAAAACTAGAAGTAGAGAGTGCAGTGGGAGAGGGAACTACATTCTTCTTTTCATTAGATTTGAAAGAGACAAAAGAGAAAAAAGAGAGAGCCATCCCAAAGTTGACGGATGTCAAGACAGCATATATAACTATACCAGATATAGAGAGTAACCATGAAAACATTCAAGCCTATATAGAGTATATCGGTGCAGATTTCAAAACATATAATTACCTAGAGGTACTTAATATGGAGACCTCTACTCTACCTGATATACTCTTTATAGACCATCAATATATAAATGATGAGAAGATAATAGGCTCTCTTGTAGTACTCAACACAAAAACTGTACTGATAAGTACAGCAGAGATAGAGAAGTGTAGATGTTCTCTCAAAGATGAAATCTCTAAGCTAATCTACAAGCCTCTAAATTTCTCTAAGACGATAAGAGCTTTGAATATAGTCAAAACAAAAACTAGCACTATAGAGCAGCAGCTTACAGAGGTAGAGGATATTGCCTCTCATAAAGTATTTAAAGATATATCTGCTTTGGTTGTTGAAGATAACCATATTAATCAGAAACTAATTCAAAATATTTTAGTAAACTTTGATATATCGGTCGCTCTAGCGTCCAATGGTGCCGAGGCTCTAAAGCTCCGTAAAGAGAACGATTATGATATTATATTTATGGATATACAGATGCCTATTATGGATGGTGTTGAGGCGACAGAGGAGATTATTGAATATGAGAAGCTCAATCAAATAGAACATATACCAATTGTTGCACTAACAGCAAATACTCTTGAAGCTGATAAAGAGAGGTATCTCTCTGCAGGTATGGATAAATACCTAAAAAAACCTATAGATGTTGCCGATCTTACTGCTATTATAGAGGAGTATTTTCCTATTGAAGAGATTAGAGAGTCTATGCCTCTAAATAATCAGCTCTATGTGGTAGGCAGTGAAAAATCTAAAATCATTCTATATAAAGAAACTGAGTTAATGGCAAAAATTTATACAGCTGTTCTAAATAATCTTGGATATAGCGTTGATAGGTATAGTTCAGCAGATAAATTCTTGGAGCAACTTGATAGGAAAGAGTACAAATTTGCACTCTTTGATGCTAAACCTTTTAGAGAAGTTAATAGTGATAGTATGGTTGTTGAACTTATCAGAGACTCGGGTGCGACCCCTATTGCGTTTGTTGAGAGAGATAACACAAGTAACTATTGTGAGACACTAAAACCTATAGGTCACGCTAATGAGATTTCAAATAAATTAATAAAATGTGGTTAATTTAATTTTTATTAATAGAAATAAACTATT
>NZ_JAACKB010000069.1 GCF_010892395.1 Sulfurovum sp. bin170 | reverse complement strand
CATGGCTAAATATTTCACACCTATACGAATGAAAAACCAAAATTTTCCATAACCCTCAAAACTTTTTTCGGTGGGCTTAAAAGCAACCACCCTACAACTGATAAACTTATGAATATGTATTACTTATGTTAGCCTTATTTAGATTAAATAAATCTCAAAAAGTGAACCTTATCGCACTTTTTTAATTGATTTATAACTTTTACTGTATTAACATATAAATATCAATTATATTTAGTTTAAATATATTTTAAATGCTACTATAGATAGTATACAACGGGTGTAGGCAAAAAAGTAGTACCACATAAAACCAAAAGAGCATAATTTTTAAATTAACATTTATTTATATATGCTATAGTATATATGATAATGATTAGATAAAGGTTTAATATGTACTTTTGGAATGAAGAGAAAAATGCTATATTAAAAGCTACCAGAGGAGTTAGCTTTGATGATGTGGTTTGTGAGATGTCTCAAAATGGTATTTTAGATAACTATAAACATCCCAATAGCGAGAAGTATCCCAACCAATATATCTATGTGCTATCACTTAATGGGTACATTCACTATGTCCCTTATGTCATAGATGGAGAGGATATTTTTTTGAAAAATATTATTCCAAGTAGCAAACTAAACAAAAAATACAAAGGATAGATGATGAAATATGACAATGAAGAGCTAGAAATCTTAGAAGCAATCGAAAATGAAAATATAGAGTCTGTACCTTTTGATAATGAAACCATAAAAAATCACGCTTCCAAAACACTGAAGTATCTAGGTCAAAAAAAACAGATTAGCATCAATATGAAGCAGTCTGATTTGAACTTTTTGAAACAGAGAGCCAGTGATATTGGTATATCGTATCAGAATATTATACAAGCGTTGGTACATAACTACACTACTGGTAAGTTGGAGTTAAAGATTTAGATGAGAGAGACAGAAGAGACAGTGGTAACATCAAAACCCCTATCCACCATAGATAAAAAACTAAAAGAGAAATTCGCCGAAGACATCGCCAACCAAAGCTCACTAATGGATGAGATAGGAAAACTACTTATCACCGTAGAGTTGGGAACTCCTGCTCTCTATGCTACCGTGCTGAAACTTATATCTGGAGATGGTGCTATGTTAGAGAGTGGGTTTACTCTTGGCTTGACCTTTTTTCTTTGGTTTGGGGCTTTGGTATTGACATTTTTAGCCATATTTCCCAAACCACACAGGGTAGATAGTAGCAGACTAGATGAGATAGAGGCGTTTTATAATGAGAGTGCAAAACATAAAGCACGGATGTTGATGTGGTCTATGGTGTTGTTTTTTGTGGGGATTGGGTGTTCGGTATGGACGATAACTGTTTAAAAGGAAAGAGATGTCAGAAAATAGAGTAACAATAGAGTGTTTTAAGTGTGGAGAAGAGTTTACAAAGCTTATTCCTAAAGAGGAGCAAAAAGGTGTTCATTTTGTCACTTGCCCTTTTTGTGGGGTGGAGAGTAAGATAGAGTTTGAGGTTAATCGTCTGGTGGATATTTATAGGTCACGGAAAAGATAAGTGTGGTAGATGAAACTAAAATATTTAAACAACTACTCAGAAAACCTACAAAACCAAATCAGAGAGCTTATAGAAAAAGATAAGCTCTCAAGCTATCTACTCTCGAAATACCCAAAAAAACATAGCTACCAAACCGACAAAGCCCTCTACAGCTATACCCAAGAGTTCAAAACTCGATTTTTAAAAAAACAGACTCTATCTAAAGTGATTTATGATGGTAAAATCAATGTCATTCATGATGCACTGGGCGTACATACATTTATCTCACGCGTTCAAGGTGGAAAGCTTAAAGCAAAAAATGAGATACGCATCGGTACGGTTTTTAAAAACATGCCTGAGGAGTTTTTACGGATGATAGTGGTGCATGAGTTGGCTCATTTTAAAGAGAAGGAGCATAACAAGGCTTTTTATAAGTTTTGTACTTATATCGAACCTGCTTATCATCAGTTGGAGTTTGATTTGAGGGTTTATTTGACTTATGTTGATAGAGTTGGGAGACTCTATTAGACAAAACTCTTAATGAAAGAGTTAAACTTAACCCCTCTTCCTCTTTACCAACCAACCTCTAAGAGATTGGCTCTATTCCCCTTTCTTCTCTACAATCAATCTCTCTCTCATATCTTTAGGAGCTACCATCCAAAAGTTACTAATTTCAATTCTAAAGTTATCTAAAATTTCCCCAGCTTTTTTACTCCCAGTCTCATCATAATACTTTTGTAGTAGTCGCTTCATCGTAAACATCTCTTGGTCTCTCTCATCGGTATCTATTCTCACCGCTTCAACCATCTCTCTGTTTACTTTTTCAAAAAATGTAAGATTTTTATCATAGACAAATGCCAAACCACCTGTCATTCCAGCACCAAAGTTTGAGCCTGTATCACCAAGGATCAGTACCGTTCCCCCTGTCATATACTCACAAGGGTGGTCACCTGTCCCCTCTACTACGGCATTTGCCCCAGAGTTACGCACAGCAAATCTTTCACCCACCGAACCTGTGATATAGAGTCGCCCCCCTGTTGCACCATAGAGGCAAGTGTTTCCTGCCAATGAAGCACCTTGGAGTGGAGAGGTGATGGTGATGGAACCACCACTCATCCCTTTGCCGACATAGTCATTACCTGCACCTTCTAGTTTGATATTGATACCCTCACTTAAAAATGCTCCAAGTGATTGACCTGCTTTTCCTCTTAGATTGAGGTTGATGGTATCTCTTGGTAGACCTATGTCACCGTAGAGGTTGGCTATCTCTCCAGAGATTCTAGTAGCAAAACTTCGCTTGAGGTTGTCAATCTCTAAATCTAAAGTGATAGGGGTTACTGGCTCTTTAATGACTGACATCAACTCTTCTACCAACCCTTTTTCGAACTCATTTTTATCATAAGGTTCATTAAATGGCTCTTGACAACTGTTCACTCCATCAAGTTTATAGAGTAGCTTTTCAAATGAGAATTTTTTGGCAAACTCATCATCTATTACTTTTAAGAGGTGGTTTTTACCTACTATCTCTTCAAGGGATTTATACCCCAATGATGCCAAAATCTCTCGAACATCTTCACCCAGTAGATTGAAGTAGTTGACCACTTTTGCAACATTCCCTGTAAACTTCTCTCTAAGTCGCTTATCTTGTGTAGCTACACCCACACCACATGTGTTGAGGTGGCAGACACGGAACATTCTACACCCTACAAGCACCAATGCACCTGTACCAAAAGCGAACTCTTCGGCTCCAAAGATAGCTGCTTTGACTACATCCAAACCTGTTTTGAGTCCTCCATCGGTCTCTAGGGTTACTTTTTCTCTTAGACCATTGGCTTTGAGAGCGTTATGTGCCTCAATCAGCCCCAACTCCCAAGGGTTTCCTGCGAACCTTATAGAGCCAACAGGAGCTGCCCCTGTACCACCATCTGCACCCGAGATAATGATTTTATCAGCGTAACATTTTGCCACACCTGCGGCGATTGTTCCAACTCCTGCTGATGAGACCAGTTTGACAGCCACTCTGGCTTTTGGGTTTATCTGTTTCATATCAAAAATCAGCTGTGCCAAATCCTCAATAGAGTAAATGTCATGATGTGGAGGAGGTGAGATGAGCGTCACCCCTGGTTTGGTATATCTTAGTTTGGCAATCAGTGGCGTTACTTTTGACCCAGGGAGCTGTCCACCCTCTCCTGGTTTTGCCCCTTGGGCGACTTTTATCTGAATCTCTTCGGCAGAACGAAGATACTCTGGGGTCACTCCAAATCGTCCAGAGGCTATCTGTTTGATTTTGGAGTTTAACTTTGGGTTATGCAGTCGTGCTTTATCTTCACCACCCTCACCAGAGTTGCTTTTGGCTCCGATACTGTTCATCGCCATCGCCAGTGTCTCATGTGCCTCTTTTGAGATAGACCCCATCGACATTGCAGCCGATGAGAATCGTTTGAATATATTCTCAATAGGTTCAACCTCATCTA
Source organism: Sulfurovum sp. bin170 (assembly GCF_010892395.1). Taxonomy (GTDB): domain Bacteria; phylum Campylobacterota; class Campylobacteria; order Campylobacterales; family Sulfurovaceae; genus UBA1140. The sequence goes on along the minus strand of NZ_JAACKB010000069.1, from coordinate 2,755 downwards.
TGGAAATCGCCTCTCTATCACTGTTTAGTTCAAAGAAATCACGGATAAACTTCTTGTCTCTTTTATCCACCAATATCTTTAGTTTCTCATATTCAGCTTTGTCACCTGTATCAGCAGAACTTTGCATCGCATTGATGGTCGCTCGTGAGAAGTCATGGAACTCTTCACCTTTTTTATATTTATAGAATCCACCTTTGTATAGTGCTTTGCTTTTATTCTCAAAGGCATCGGTAAAGGCTCGTTGATGGTTGCTATTGAGTCGTGCTTCTATATCCTCATAACATAGACCAGAGAGGAACCCTTGTGAACCTACAAAACAATCCTCTACAATCCTATCACTAAGACCAATAATATCAAAGAGTTTGGAGTTTCGATAACTTGCAAGGGTAGAGATTCCCATCTTGGACATGATTTTAAGCACCCCTGCACCGATGGCTCGACGAGATTTTTTGAGGGTTAATTTTACAGCCTCTTCGTCACCATCTGCCAACTCCCCAATGGTATAAGAGAGTAGATAAGGGTAGATAGTTGTCGCACCATACCCCAACATTAACGCTGCGGAATGGGGGTCAAACACCTCACCTGTCACAGGGATAATACTGGTTAGGTGTCTTAGATTGGCATGGAGAAGCTCTTGATTGAGACGACCTATCACCATCAGCATCGGTATTGCTTTATGATTACTGTCTAATCCTCTATCATCCAACACAATGGTTCGGATTTCATTCTCTTTTACCTCATTGACAATGGTTTCCACCAAGCTATAGAGGCTCTTTTGCAGGTCAGATTGAAATGCAGTGCTGTAGCTTTTTGCTTTGTAACATGAGTTATATTTCTTATGGTTCTCATCACCAAACTCCAAAAAGAGTTTTAGTCTCTCTTCGGACATAATAGGAATGGTGGTCTTGATGCGTCTGGTATGCACCTCTGTCTCTTCAAGTACATTGACAATCGCTCCAAAACCAGTGTTGAGACTCATCACACTCTTTTCACGGATAGGGTCGATTGGTGGGTTGGTCACTTGGGCAAATTTTTGTCTGAAGAAGTCGGTAAAGTTTCTCTGCTCATTGGAAAACGCTGCTAGGGGTGTATCATCCCCCATCGCCGCCGTGGTCTCTTTGCCCTCTTTTATCATCGGTCGGATGACCTCTCTTAGCACCTCCAAGGTGTAGTTGAAGTATCGCTGTCTCTCCTCCATCTCTTTGTGATTGATAGGGTCTAACTCTCCTTCAAACTCAAACTCTTGCAGGTAGGTAATGCCTTTGAGCCATTTTCCGTATGGCTGACCCTGTTTGATATAGTCATTAATATCGGTATTGGTTAGTACTTTACCATCTTTGAGGTCAAGCCCCATCATCTCACCTGAGTTTAGTTTTCCTCTTTTGAGAATATCTTCATCTTTTATATTGAGTACCCCATACTCCGAAGAGATAAGCAGTCTATTGTCTTTAGTAATAATATATTTAGCAGGTCGTAGTCCATTTCTGTCGATAACACAACCGATAAACCGACCATTGGTCATGCTCACGGCGGCTGGTCCATCCCACGGCTCAAAACAGGCACTGGTATACTCATAAAAGGCTCTAAGTTCGGCATCCATATGTGGGGCATTGTGCCACGGTGCAGGGAGTAAGGCTCTAGCAGATTTAAAAAAGTCCATATCGTTAGCGTGTAGGAACTCCAAAAAGTTATCAAGACTTGCTGAGTCACTCATATCATCTTGGATAATATCAGCGATTCTTTTCAACTCTTCATCAGAAAAAACCTCCGATTTTAGAGAGTCTGTTTTGATGGCGACATTAAATCTATTGGCAGTTACAGAGTTTATCTCTCCATTGTGGGCAATAGCTCTAAATGGTTGAGCAAGTCTCCACTGTGGCAAGGTATTGGTTGAGAATCGCTGATGAAACAGTGCAAATGAGATTTTGAACGCCTCATCTTGTAAATCAATATAGAACTCTTTGATGTGTGTTGGCATCACCAACCCTTTGTAGGAGATGGTTGAGCTAGAAAAAGTGGTGATGTAGAGGTCACTTTTCCCTTTGAGTTCATGCTCAATCTCTTTTCGAGTCAAATAGACCATTGCCTCAAATCGTTTATATGACATAATGGTGTTGGGTTTGACAAAAATCTGTGTAATCGTAGGAAGTAATTTAAGTGCATAAGCTCCCAAGGCATTGGTATCAGTAGGCACGGCTCTTTGCATAATAATTTTGAGGTCGTTCTTGTCACAGTAGCGTTCAAATATCTCAAACTCTCTCTCGTCGCTATTAAAGACCATCGCAATTGCGTATTGTTCAGGCAATACAACACCCTGTTTTTTTGCCTCTTTTTGCATAAATGCTCTGGGCATAGAGAGTAGAAGTCCTGAACCATCCCCACTCTTGCCATCCGCCGCAATTGCCCCTCGGTGCATCATTCTCTCTAGTGATGTAATCGCATCTTCTAAATTTTGATGTGTAGGCGTATTGTCAATCGAAGCCAATAGACCAAAACCACAGTTGTCTTTGAACGAAGTAAAAAGATTTTCCATAAACTAACCTTTGTTAAAAATGTGATAGGTTATAACTATAATAAATAGTTATCCCTTTAAATAAGGTCGATATTATCGAAAGAGCTTTAAACTAATGCGTGGATTTATACTTAATATAAGAAAAGCAAAAAATGAGGATGTTATTGTTACCGTTTTAATCAATAATATAATACTATTAGTGATGAATACTTTATTTTTTATCGTTATTTTAAGTTAAAAAAT
>NZ_JAACKB010000068.1 GCF_010892395.1 Sulfurovum sp. bin170 | reverse complement strand
CTATTGATATATTGAAAAAAAAGATTCCAAAAGAGGCTCTATATGGTAAAATAGTCATTATAGGTTCAACCGTAGATAGCTTGTTAAATAGAAGTTACCAATCCTATGTAGGAGAGGACGAATATAGCAGTATAATTCATGCAAACTATATTGAAAATCTACTAAATCACTCTTTTTTAGTACAAAATGAGTTTTACAAAAAACTAAATATTGCTATAGCATTTCTTATCTCACTACTGCTGTATATACTTTTTATAAAACAGTGGTTCAAGACTATTCTTATAGTAACTACTTTTACGCTTCTAAGCAGTACTCTTTGGCTGCTTATAACCTTTAAAGATGGGTCATATATATCTATAGGATATTTATGGATACCACTTCTAATCTCATCTACCATACTACTAATAGCCATACCATTTTCTAAAAATAGAAAAGAGAGAGAGAAGCTAAAAAAAGATTTAAAACAATCATTTACAAGCAGTGCTTCTTCTATGGTACTTGTTGCCAACACCCATGATGAGGAGACAGGTGAACACATTATTAGAACCAAAAAATATGTCAAAGTACTTGCAAAAAAACTTTATCATAAGAACTTATACTCAAACTTTATCACTCCTCACAGTATAGAGCTTATCTATGAAGCTGCACCACTACACGATATTGGAAAAGTAGGAATCTCCGATGCTATACTAAAAAAACCAGGGAAATTTACCCCAGAAGAGTATGAAGTTATGAAAACACACTCAAGATTGGGGGCTGATATTATAAAGGAGTCACTAGAAAACTATGAGTCCAATCCTCTCCTAGAGGTAGCTTATAATGTCGCTCTGTATCATCATGAAAAATGGGATGGCACAGGATACCCAGAACAGCTAAAAGGGGATGAAATTCCCATAGAAGCCCAACTTATGTCCATTGCAGATGTCTATGATGCACTGATTAGTAAACGAAGATATAAAGAGTCTTTTACCTATGAGAAAGCTGAATCGATTATTATATCAGAGAGAGGAAGGGCATTTAACCCTATTCTTGTAGATATTTTTATTGAACAGAAAGAGAAGTTCAAACAGATCTCTTTGGAGTGGCATGAAGAGGAGATGGTTTAATAGACCTCTTCTTGCCAAACTCATTGGAATCGGAGACTTTAGTCCAATGCCAATGAATTAAGCTTTTTTATACGATTCTTATTTTTTTGGAAACGGAGAGTTTACTCCCGAACAGCGGAGGCAGAGCCTTCCGATTCCTAGTTTTACAAGATGTCTAATGAAAAACCAACTCCAAAAATGTTTCTGTCTTAAGAGAAGCTCCACCAACAAGCACACCGTCTACATTAGAAATTGCAGATATTTCAGCGATATTCGCCCCTTTGACACTTCCACCATAAAGTAGAGGTTTGTCAACTATTTGCTTAAGTGCATTATGAGTCTCCACTATCTCTGCAACTGTTGCACTGCGTCCTGTACCAATCGCCCAGATAGGTTCATAAGCCACCACAAAATTATCATAAGTAGTATCTATTCCCTCAAATTGAGAGACCAGATGCTCCATCACAGCTTCAATCCCCTGCTCTCTTACCTCTAGCGACTCACCTATACAGTAGATAATCTCAAAACCTTGCTCTTTGAAAAATGCAAATTTTTTAGCTACTTGCTCTTGTGACTCACCTATAGTATCTCTTCGTTCACTGTGACCTATCAAGATAGTGTTGATATTAAATTCACTTAGTTGCTCTACTCCCACTTCACCTGTATAGGCTCCATTCTCTACTGGATAAGCATTTTGAGCACCGATGGTAAAATCACCCTCAAAACTATCTAGTGCTGTTAGTGGAGGAAAAACGAAAACTCTATCTTCAGGTTTTTTATCTCCCAATTTTGATTGAAGATCTGTTATGTACTCTTTTGTAGATTCTCTTGTGTGATTTGTTTTAAAATTTGCTGCGTATATCATATGTTGCCTTTGTAGGGTGCGATTGCCATCGCACCAAATAAAATTTTTAATATCAAATAAAAGGTGTGATGGCAATCACACCCTACGGAATTTACGATTTTAATGCCTCAATCCCAGGAAGCACTTTACCCTCAATAAGATTCAAACTCGCACCCCCTCCAGTACTTACAAATGTCATCTCATCCACATCTCCAGCTTTCTGTGCCACATCAGCCGTATCACCACCACCGACGATAGTTGTCGCATGAGTATCAGCAATATCGTGTGACATTTTCAAGCTACCTTTTGAAAACTTATCCCACTCATAAACCCCCATTGGTCCATTCCAAATAATCGTCTGTGCATCATTTAACACTTGACGAAAAAGCCTTGAACTTGCAGGTCCAATATCTAACCCCATCCAATCTTTTGGAATCTCTTGGGATGGTAAGTATTTTGAGATACCATGTTCTGAAAATTCAGGAGTTACCACTACATCAACAGGAAGATAGAACTTGACCCCTTTTTTTCTAGCTTTTATCATAACCGTTCTAGCCTCATCAAGCAAGTCATTTTCAACCAAAGAGTTACCTATCTCATAGCCTTGAGCTTTGAGGAATGTAAATGCCATCCCACCACCGATAATAACTTTATCAACTTTTTCAATCAGATTTCTAAGAGCCTCAAGCTTCCCTGAAACTTTAGACCCACCAATAACAGCGACAAATGGTCTCATAGGATTTTCAAGTGTTTTCTCAAAGAAATTAACCTCTTTAGAGAGCAAAAAACCTGCGGCTCGATGGTCACCATCAAAGAGTCTAGCCATCGCATCGATAGAAGCGTGAGCTCTGTGACAAGCACCAAAAGCATCATTGATATAGACATCCACCATAGAAGCTAACTCTTTGGCAAACTCTATATCATTTTGGGTCTCACCTGCTTCATAACGAAGATTTTCAAGCACCAAAACATCTCCTGTTTCAAGTGCCGCGGCTTTTGATTTAGCATCAACTCCGACCACATCTTCTGCCAATGAGATATTAGACGCAATTTTGAGCAGTGTCTTCAGTCTAGTAACCACCGTTGCCAAAGAGTATTTCTCTTCATACACACCTGGTTCTGGTCGCTCATAGTGTGAAGCCAAAATGACTTTACAGTCTCTATCCAAACAGTAACGAATGGTTGGTAATGCACCACGGATTCTTCTATCATCAGTTATATTTCCATCTTCATCTTTGGGGACATTGAAATCACAACGGATAAATACTGTTTTACCATCTATATTTTTTAAATCTTTTATTGTTTTCAAATTTTTTTTCCTTTTTGAATCATGGGTAGACACATTGGTCTACCCCTACATATTTATTGTGAAATATGAACTGCCATATCGACCAATCTTACTGAGTAGCCCCACTCATTGTCATACCATGCCAAAACTTTGACCATATTGCCACCGATAACTTGAATCGTATCCATTGCCACTACAGAACTCTGCTCTTCACCCACAAAGTCTTGTGAGACTCGATACTCAACATCCACACCCAAGATACCTTTGTGTGACCCTTCACTGGCAACAGTAAACGCCTCTTTTACCTCATCAAGAGTGACCTCTTTTCCAAGATTTACTGTCAAATCGACCATAGAGACATTAGGGGTTGGAACTCTTATCGCTTGACCGTTAAGTTTACCTTTTAGTTGTGGTAGAACTTTTGCAATAGCTTTTGCCGCACCTGTCGTAGTTGGTACTAGGTTCACAGCCCCCGAACGACCCTTTCTAGGGTCTTTTTTGTGTTTACCATCCAAAATAGGCTGAGAACCAGTATAGCTATGTATCGTGGTCATCAGACCTGACTCAATCCCAAAAGCATCATCCAAAACTTTGGCAACAGGAGCTAGACCATTGGTTGTACAACTAGCATTGGAGACAACCGCCTCGCCTGCATACTCATCCTCATTCGCACCAATAACAAAAGTCGCCGTATCATCTTTGGCAGGGGCAGAAAAGAGAACCTTTTTAATCCCACTATCAAGATATGGTTGCACTGACTCTTCTGTCAAAAATACACCTGTACACTCGATAACCACTTCAGCTCCACAACCTACAAAATCAATTTTAGCAGGTTCTCTCTCTCCAAAAAGTTTCGCTTTGGTATCTCCAATATGAACGAAACCATCTTTGACAGATACATCTTTTCTAGTACCATGAACAGAGTCATATTTTAACCCATACTCGATTATATTTTCTGCTCCACTTGCATTCACAGCCACCAACTCAATATCATCTCTATCTGCAATGATTCGAGCAACACATCTACCTATTCGTCCTAGTCCATTTATCGCAACTTTTACAGCCATTCATTCATCCCTTAGTTTAATATGCTAATATAGCGAATATATTACATAATTAGAGGTTATTATTTGTTTAAAGGGAAGCAAGAAACGGTTGCACTCTATGGGGGTAGTTTCGACCCTCCACACATTGGGCATCTAGCAATCGTTGAAGAGGCACTAAAATCGTTAGGTATCAACAGATTAATTGTTGTTCCTACTTTTCTAAATCCATTCAAAACAGATTCACATCACTCACCAGATGAACGACTAAAACAGTCTAATAAACTTTTTGGTAAAATTCCAAAAGTTTTAGTAGATGACTATGAGATACAAGAGGGCAAAGCTACAAGCAGTGCCAAAACTTTAAGACATTTTCAAAAAAGATACAGTGTCAAATATATTATTATTGGAGCAGATAATCTTGACTCCATTACAAAATGGTATAATTTTAATTGGCTAAACTCCAATATCACTTGGGTCATAGCAACAAGAGCAGGATATAAACTTGATACTACTGCTCTACAAAAATTTAAAATCTTAAAAGTTGAGATGGATATAAGCTCAACAGAAATACGAAGGAAATTAATGAACTTAGATGAACGAATAGACCGTATCGTCACAGAACTGGACAATAAAAAAGCTGAAGAGATAGAGGCGTTTAACCTCGAAAAAGTGGACTACATCGTCGAACGAGTAGTACTTGCCAACTCACTTGGAGGAAAACATGCATCCTCACTAGCCCAACACCTAAAAGATAAACTAAAACCACTTGGTGAAGAGTTCCTTCATATAGATGAGAGTGATGATTGGGTGGTGATAGATATGGGTGATATTCTTGTACATATCATGAGTAGTGAGGCTCGTCAGACCTATTGTATGGAGGAGTTTTTGATGGAGATTTCTAACAGAAAATCAAATGAAGAGATTGGGCTTTAAATAGCATCAATCTCACGCTGAAATCCATTAAGCAGAGATTTTTTTATACTTCTCTTCTGCATTTGGTATCTTTTACTAACGGTAGAGCAGATACCATTTTTTATAAAAAACAGAGTCTCTTTAAGCATCGCTTCGTCTCTCTCTCCCAATGAGTGATAAATATCATCAGGCAGATTACATACAGGCGTTATGCCAGAAAAATAATCTCCATAACCATCTGCATTGACTAACTTAAACTGTATAGGTGAGAGATGTTTCCCACAAAAATCACTGCCTCTCATCCCAACAGGTTTACCACAAGTTTTAGAACCAATCAGATGAACATCCATATATGGTCTCAATCCATTAATAAGCATCTCACTTGCAGAACAGGTATTGGATGTAGAGATAACGAACACTCTATCTAAATTTAGGCTATTTTTCTCTTTTGTAAAATTAATAGTACTGTTTAACCTTGTATATTTATCATTAAATTCAAGTGTTTCAAAAAGAGACTCATCTGTATTATCCCCACCTATTAAACTAGCAAGATATTTAGCCACAGAGACTCTGCCACCTCCATTATATCTCATATCTATAATAAGTTCATCTATACCCTCTCTTTTAAATTTCTCAAAAACTATCTCTAGTTCACTGCGTGTCAACTCTATAAATATATTTAGAAAGAAATACCCTATCCTCTTGCCATCCATATCTATAATCTTATCAGCAAATATAGAGTAGGTCTGAACAATCTCTGTTTCTATAGTAACAATTTTTTCAACACCACTATTTGAGATTTTAAACACCCCTTTAGTACCAACTAAACTATCACCTAAAACTGTTCTCCAAAGATTCTCACTCTCTATCTCACCAATAGCTCTCTCATTGATTTCTAAAATCTCTGTACCTCTTCTAAAACCTACTCTATAAGCAGGAGAATCTCTATAGACAAGTTTTACAAAAAGTCTACCATCATACTGCTCCAATGAGAAACCAAATCCACCACAGCAATTCTAATTTAAGCTAAATTTTATTAAAGAAACAACAAAAAATTAACACTAAACTTAAAAAAATATAAAACACATATCTCCCAAAAGTTCAAAT
>NZ_JAACKB010000067.1 GCF_010892395.1 Sulfurovum sp. bin170 | reverse complement strand
TTTATATGCTTCATCTACTGATGATTCATACATAAAAGCAGTAGATAGTTGGCATGGAGAGAAAGCAGACTATAACTATGAAAAAAATAGCTGTAGTGCAGTATGTGGACACTATACACAAGTGGTATGGAAACAGACTACAGAGATAGGGTGTGCTAAAGCTACTTATCAAAAAGGTAACTTCAAAGGTGGTACAATAGTAGTATGTAGATATAATCCTGCAGGTAATATGGGTGGAGAGAAACCATATTAATAATAAGGTTAATTAAGATTTTTTTAAAGTTAACCGTAAGCCTATAGTTATATAATTCGCTTAAAAATAAACTTCTTGCAAAACTTATTTGAAATAGAAGACTTCAGTCCCTAATATAACGAGGCGGTAGTGTACCAATAAGACTTAATACCCAACAGCATCCACGCGCCCCTTATGACATCTGCTCTTTGGGGTCTCTCCTTTTGTTAGTAAATCTTTTAACTTATCACTTCCGCTACCAAGATGAATCCACAACTCTGTAATGAGACCTTTGCTACAGTTCATCGTGACATGCTCTCCTGCTCCTTTTCCAAACTCTCTATCAAAAATTTTACGAATATCTTTTAGAGTTATTTTGTTACCCACATTGTCGGCAAAAAAATCTTGAATTTTAGAGTCATTAATCTGCATCATTAAATCCATCGAATCATCATAATAGACATCTGCATCTGTACCATAACAGGTTCCATGTTTTATCCACTCATGTTTGTGTAGGTTAGAGCTATATCCAGGCATGAGTTTAGCAAGTCTCTCTCTTGTGGCTCCATCCAAATCAAGTTTGTTTAGTCTGTGCCACTGTTTGTTTTTATCCATACCAACCTGTTTTTTGTCTACATTACAATATTGATTGTTTCTTGGTTGTGGCCAGAGTCCGTGGAGTACGAAGTTGGAGGCTCCAAAATCTTTTTTGCTCATATTTTTACACTCTTTTTTATACTGGTGGGTTTGGCAGAAAGCATTTTGCCAAGAGATAGCTAGGAGGTTCTGTTTGCTGGTTTTTTTTGAGCTACTATTCCCTTTTTTGAGTGCTTTGTTTATCGTGCTTCCTAGTGACTGCTTTTCAAAACAGCTCTCATCTACCCATCTTTGAGCAATTCTTTCACCTTTGATTAGAGTGAGGATTTGACCTTTTTTATGGTCAAGGATTCGATACTCCTCTCCTACTTTTAGCTTTATCTCATTTGTATTGGTGGTGTGCTTCATGTTGTTATATGCTTCACATGATTGGATGGCCTCTTTGTACTCTTTTGCCATAGCTATAAGTGGTAGTGATATAATTAGTGTTGATAGTATTAATTTTTTCATCAATTGTTCCTTTTGTGCCATTGTATATTAAAAATACTTATTTTAGGACATTAGTTCACCATCTGTTAACAAACATTTTATATAATCAGCTCAATATATTATAAGGCAAAAATATGAAACAGTTAAAAATATTTTTAACACTAATTTTACTATCCACAATAGGCTTAAATGCTAAAGATTACAGAAAAAATAGCGTAGCAAAAGAGTTTATTAACATGATGGTAAAAGAGCATCATTTCAAAAGGTCATACTTAAATACTCTTTTTAGAGATGTGAAATTCCAAAAGAGAGCTTTAAGTATTTTTAACCCCAAATATAGAGAAAAAGTGAAAAAAACTCCAAAAAAATATCCAAAACATGGTAGTTGGGATATATATGAGAAGGTACATTTAGGTGATACTAGAGTCAAAAAAGGTATCGAATACCTGCGAGACAATAGAACCGTATTTAAAAAAGTATACAAAAAATATGGTGTTTCACCCGAATATATAACAGCAATCATTGGGATAGAGAGCTACTACGGATATAATAGAGGAAAATTTCCTGCATTGGATACACTTGCTACTTTGGGTTTTGAGGAGAACAGAAGGAGTAAATATTTTAGATATGAACTGAAAAACCTCCTACTCCTATCTAAATCTCAAAGTTTTAATCCAAAAGATGTAAAAAGCTCCTACGCAGGGGCTATTGGTCTAGGACAGTTTATGCCAAGTAGCTACTACTATGCCGTAGATTTTAATGGTGATGGAAAAAAGAGTATGCAGACAACATCTGATGCTATTGCAGGGATTGCCAACTACTTTAAACAAAATGGATGGAGAAAGGGTGAGCCTGTGGCTACTCGGGTCTCTTTTTCTGGAAATAGATTTACAACTAAAAAGACAGGATATAATCACAAATACTTAAGAACTTCACTAAAAGGTATCTCACCCAAGTTTGGTGAGTGGAAATATGATGGAGATGTTAGGTTGATAAAACTAAAGAGATATTACTATGATGAGCTTTGGTATGGGGCAAAAAATTTTTATGTAATTACAAGGTATAACCATAGCTCCTATTATGCTATGGCTATACATCAACTAGCCAAGAGAATTAGAGGTGGGTATTGGAAAAAATATGGGAAGTTTTAATTTCAAACCAAGCTAAACAACCTTTACACAAAATTTAGATAAAATCACCCAATTTTAATAATAGGTTATAATTATAATGCTAAAGATGATATTTGGTTCAAAAAATGATAGAATAGTCAAGGGTTACTTAAAAAGAGCAAAACAGATAAACAAGCTAGAAGAGCAGTACGAAAAGCTCTCTGATGATGAGTTGAGAGAGGCGTTTAACGCTCTAAAGGCATCTGTTCAAGCAGATGAGAAGAGTTTGGATGATGCACTTAATGACTCATTTGCTATCACTAGAGAGGTGAGTAAACGAGTTCTGCATATGCGTCATTTTGATGTTCAGCTTGTTGGTGGTATGGTGCTTCATGAGAACTCTATTGCAGAGATGAAAACTGGTGAGGGTAAAACACTTGTCGCAACTCTGGCTGTTGTGCTAAATGCGATGCTTGGCAAGGGTGTGCATATTGTTACCGTGAATGATTACTTGGCACAAAGAGATGCTGACGAGATGGGTGTGCTTTATAATTTCTTGGGTTATACAGTGGGTTGTTTGACCGATGCTATATATGATGAGATGACCAAAAAAGCTCAATATGATTGTGACATCACCTATGGAACCAATAATGAGTATGGATTTGACTATCTTCGTGATAATATGAAGAGCCGTGCAGAGGAGAAGGTTCAAAGAACTCACCACTATGCTATCATAGATGAGGTTGACTCTATTTTGATTGATGAGGCTAGAACTCCATTAATTATCTCAGGTCCTGTTCAGAGAGACGAGGTCTATTATGAAAAAGCCAATGGAATTTCTCTACAGATGGAAAAGGGTGAGAAGCCTGAGCTTAAAGCTGGTGAAGAGGAGCCTGAACTTGATTTTGACTTCTATGTAGATGAGAAAAATAGACAAGTAGTTATGACCGAGAGAGGTTTGGAGAAGGCACAGGAGTTATTTGAAGTTAAAAATCTTTATGACTTAGAGAATGCGATATTGGCTCACCATCTTGACCAAGCGATGAAAGCTCAATATATCTTTGTACGAGATGTTGATTATGTTTCTCAAAATGGTGAGATTATCATCGTGGATGAGTTTACAGGACGACTCTCTCAAGGTAGAAGATTCTCAGAGGGTCTACATCAGGCTATCGAAGCAAAAGAGGGTGTGGAGGTCAAAGAAGAGTCTCAAACAATGGCAGAGATTACCTATCAGAACTACTTCCGTGCTTATGCTAAACTAGCAGGTATGACAGGTACAGCACAGACAGAGGCGACAGAGTTTGCAGAAATTTATAATCTGGAAGTTATCTCAATCCCAACCAATGTACCTATCATTAGGGATGATAGAAATGACCTTATCTACAACACAGAGAGAGAGAAGCTGGATGCTGTTGCTAAAAAGGTAAAAGAGCTTCATGAGAAAGGGCAACCTGTATTGGTTGGTACTGCTTCCATTGAGAAATCTGAGCTGGTTCATGAGAGACTCAAAAGTGCTAAAATTCCTCACAATACACTCAATGCAAAAAATCATGAGCATGAGGCTACAATCATCATGGAAGCTGGTAAAAAAGGTGCAGTAACTGTTGCTACCAATATGGCAGGACGGGGTGTTGACATTAAACTAACAGATGAGATAAAAGAGCTAGGAGGTCTCTATATTCTTGGAACAGAGAGACATGAGAGTAGACGGATTGATAATCAGCTTCGTGGTCGTTCAGGAAGACAAGGTGACGCGGGTGCTTCACAGTTTTATCTAAGTCTTGATGATAGTCTGCTTCGTATATTTGGTGGTGAGAAGATTCGTACTATTATGAATAAGCTAGGCGTTGAAGAGGGTGAGTATATCGACTCCAAAATTGTAACTCGTTCTGTAGAGAAAGCTCAAACTAAAGTGGAGAATATGCACTACGAGTCGCGTAAACATATCTTGGAGTATGATGATATTGCCAATCAGCAGAGAAAAGCTATCTATAAGTTCAGAAATCAGCTACTTGACACAGAGTATGATATTGACTCTAAAATAAGAGAGAATCGAATTGAGTATATCGACTATCTTCTGACCGAGTGTGAGATTTATGATGGTGCTCCAAATGAAGATTATGATATTCAGAAACTTACCAATATGCTTAGTCAATATATGGCGTTGGAGCTAGAGAACTCTGTTTTTGAAGGAAAAGAGTATGATGAGGTCAAGGAGACACTGTCAGGTATCATCACAGAGACTTATGAAGAGAAGATGAAGCCACTAACTCCTGCACAGAGAAGTGAAGTCCAAAGAGTACTCTATCTACAAGTACTTGACCCTAAATGGAGAGACCACCTCTATGAGATGGATGTACTCAAAACAGGTATTGGGCTTAGAGGTTATAACCAAAAAGACCCACTCACAGAGTACAAAAAAGATAGTTATAATCTATTTATGCAACTGATTGATAGAATTAAGCATGAGGCGATTCAGACACTGCAACTGGTTCAGTTCAACTTTGAGACTCCAGAGTCACAAGCAGAAGAACAGGCAAAACTTGAAGCGATGCGTGATGAGTTGGAGGCTGATTTGGCTAGAGCAGTCACTAATGAGGATGAGTTAGTAGAGGCTGATTTTGAAGAGGGTGAAGCACCTAAAAACAAGCCTATTCGTTCGGAGAAAAAAGTAAAAAGAAACGACCCATGCCCATGCGGAAGTGGCAAAAAATATAAGCAGTGTTGTGGCAAGAGTGGACCCAAAAAAGGTCTACTTGCATAATGGCAACTAAAGCAAACGGAGCCTTTATCACCAAGATAATAAGGCACTATCTAAAATATGATAGAGATAACCCTTTTATTTTTGTCTCCTCTCTCCTTGCTTTTTTAGGAATTGTAGCAGGTGTTGCTGTCCTTATGTTGGCAATGGGAATTATGCATGGCACTCAAAAAGAGTTCCAAAAACGCCTTTTTGTTATGAACTATCCACTTACACTTATCCCTACTAGTTATGACAGTACCAATGAAAATCTAGTACAGAAGCTAGAACAGAAGTTTCCCAATATAAAATTAAGCCCATACTATACTACTCAAGTGATAAGCAAAAGTGGTTCCAATGTCAATGGCTCCATACTCTATGGTGTTGATTTTGAAAAAGAGTCACAGATTAATGAGGTGTTTGAGAAATCTCAAAAAGATTCACTCTCTATAGATAGTAAATATAAGATGGTCACAGGTGAAGTACTTGCACGAGAGATGGGGGTATATAAAGGTCAAAAACTTACACTATATTTCTCCGAACAACAAGCGATTGGTTTTGGGACTATGCCACTACATAAGCGATTTATCATAGATAGTACCTTTGATTCTGGTCTAAAAGCTTATGATAAGGCTATTATCTACACTACACTACATGCATTTCAAAAGATACTCAAACGCAAAGAGGGACAGTATGATGGTATTCATATCTATTCCGAAGATGCTATGAATGATATTAATCGTATCAGAGAGTTTTTGGAAACTAATGGTCTCTCCAAAGGCATAATCATAGAGGGCTGGTGGGAGCAAAATGCCTCTTTCTTCGCGGCCATGGAGATGGAGAAAAAGACGCTCTTCTTGGTTGTTCTACTCATTGTTGTAGTAGCATCACTCAATATTATCTCATCTCTTCTTATGACAGTTATGAGTCGTAGAAGCGAAATAGCACTAATGAGAACACTTGGAGCCACTAAAAAAGAGATAAAGAGTATATTCTTTAGATTAGGTGTTATTATCGGAGTATCTGGGATTATCGCAGGTACTATCTTGGGCTTTATCTCTATGTGGGTGTTGACTACTTTTGATATTATCTCACTATCAGCCGATGTATATGGGTTCTCTCATCTACCTATTGATTTGACGGTTACTGATTTTGTTTTGATTATATCAGGTACATTTATTATCGTTATCATCTCATCACTATATCCTGCTAGAAAAGCATCATCTACAGACCCTTTGACTGTGCTTCGGAATGAGTAACTTGGAAGAGAAAGTGTAAAGTAGTTTACACTTAGGAAGGGATTAGATTAATCAGTACTTAATAATCATATAGATAAAATGGATAAAAAGAGTTATATTTGTTGAGAGTTTAGAAAAGTTATTTAAAAGTATGCATTCCCAAACACAGTCTCTGTGTTTGGAAACGAGAAAAGGAAAAAAATATGAAACTAGAAAAACTATCATATTTTAATGGAAATATAACCATAGATGCAGATGTATGTAATGGTAAACCAACCATTAGAGGACAAAGAATTACAGTTCAAACTATATTAGAGTTTTTAAGTGCAGGTGAGAGTCAAGAGGAAATATTGAGACAGTATCCTACTCTAACAAAAGAAGATATTCAAACTTGTCTTGCTTTTGCCACACAATTAATGGGGCAGAGATATTCACTTCAAAAGATAGCGTAGATGAAAAAATATATCATTGATGCCAATCTTCCATACTACTTTTCTCTTTGGAGAGGCGAAGAGTATCAACATGTGATTGATATAGACCCAAATATGAAAGATAACGAGATATGGGCGTATGCCAAAGAACATAAGTTAACTGTTGTAACCAAAGATGCTGATTTTTCAGACTTTGTTTTGTTTAATACTCCTCCTCCACGAGTGATACATATTAAGTTGGGCAATATGAAAATGAAAGCATTTTATAATGCTATTGATAGTATATGGGAGAGTGTTTTGTCTATGAGTGAGGAGTATAAGCTTGTGAGGGTTTATACTGATAAGATTGAGGGGATTGGGTGATGTTGGTGTAGGATGCGATTGCCATCGCACCATCTATTAAAATTTAAAAGGAGATAACCTAATGGTAAATATAGAAAATATACAAAACGAGATACTCAATGCCCTAAAACCTTTACACCTAGACAAGGTTATTCTGTTTGGTAGTTACGCCTATGGTGTACATCTCATAAAAACAGTGATATTGACCTCTATATTGTTACCAATGATGAGTAACACATATTGTGGCTTTTCATTCTCAACAATCTGTAGAAAAATCTTTTAAGGCACTGCTCGAACATAATAAGCAAGAAGTACCTAAACAGCACTCAACACTTAAACTTTATGGTTTGGTAAGTGAGTTTATAGATATATTTGTCAATGAGGAGATGTATAAAAAAATAAATTTTCATTAGACTACAGGAACAAAAAAACCGATATGTTATAACGGCTGACTTGAGGAACATGTGTGATTTAACCACTTCAAAATTTAAATTACTTGGCTCTTTATTTAGGCTTGTAAACTCGGTCTTTTTAGCGACTAAACACTTGTTTCTCTCCAAAGATTTGTTATATCTTTACTTCATGCTATTCTTAAAATCATTTAAATAATAAAATTTATAACTTTTGATTTTGTAAATACTTCACCATCTTTATTTTGAACACTCACTTCAAATGTTAGACGTTTTTTACGTTGTTCGCATAATTGAGCATGAACATAAATATGTTGCATTTCTAAAGTTACGGATTTTATGAATTTTGTTTCTATGCTTCTCGTGATATTTACAGGAGCAGATAACAAACTTAACGGACCTACTGCATTGTCAATTGCCGCTTCTATTAAACCACCTTGCATAGTATTATATGGATTTACCCACTCTTTTAAAATAGGTATTTTTACTACAATTGACTTTTCAGTTTCCTGATAGTCAATAATATCACATTGCATCATTATAAAAGATGGTGCAGGTAATATTAATGATTGTTCATTACCAACCTGCATTTTTTTGCAAAGCTCTGTTGCATCTAATTTATTTTCCAATTCAATCTCCTTATTGATATAACTATTTATTATCGGAACACTATATACCAAATAACCTTAAAATGCCTTAATATGAGAACACTAAAAATGTCCGTATATTTCTAGAAATATTAGAATATAATCTCTTTCTGTTAATTATTACATAATTATAAAAGTTACTTATGTCCTTTTACGCAGGAATATGGTAATATTTGGACAAATTGGTCAAAAAGATATAGATTAAGAGGATAGAGGGGTCGAATTATGAGAAGACGATATAAAGCCATTATAGCTATTGCTGTACCTATTTTGTTGGTGACGATGTTAAGTTTTGTACACCCAGTTTCATATAATATCCTGATAGGATATATGTTAGCTGTTGTACTTGTTTTTAAGTCTTCGCTCATCTCTCTATGGTTAGTGAGCAAGTTAAAGATATTGGCTTTTATCAAAGGTCTAACTTTTGTACAGGCTATTTTGTTGGCTATCAAACGATGGTTTATAGACAATATGCTCTCGCAGTGGTTAGATAAGTATATCTTTAGCCATCTCAAAAAACCATTTACAGAGGTTTTTCACTACTATAGAGTTGTAAGTTTCAGAGCCAAACTCAAAAACTTTTTTATTTTAGCTTTTCCGATGGGAATCGCTGTATGGATGATGTATCTAACCGATGTGATTTCACACATTGCACTCTTTGTTGAGCTAAAGATGATTGTGATTGGTTTTTTCAAAGCACTGTGGGTTGTTTTGGCTAAGATTGTTGGTGTTGTACCGATAGTGCTATCTTGGCTCTCAAACTCTTGGTTAGCTCCTATATTTGAGGTGTTTGCACTTAGTTGGCTACTCTCATTTATAGAGAAAATCTTGGGAATGAACAATCCATTAACTAGATTTTTTAACTATATAGGTAATAAGTTAAATGACCTTTTGGAGTATATAGGTCTGCTCAACGACAGACATATTGAGCCTATTCTTCATAGCACCATCACCCAAAAAAGCAAATCGTTTGGAGAGAAAATCTCTGCAATGATAAAGAGAAAAAAGATAGCAGAGGAGTATCTCTACTTTGATAATTTTAGAAATATTATCCTAAAAGGTCATATCAACGCCTATCATAGTTTTGTGAAGATGGAAGATATTTATGACAAAAGAAAACTATATAGTCTCATTAATGAGAATACCAGAGACAATATTGATATTATTGCCTTCGTCTCTCGAAATGCCAAAGGTGAGTTGAAAGAGGAGTCATACTGAAAACTACGGAAAAAAAATTATGCTAAAATGTCAATAAAAAATGAAATTAAAAACCTACATAGAAAAAATAACAAAAACTCTTGAAAAAGAGA
>NZ_JAACKB010000066.1 GCF_010892395.1 Sulfurovum sp. bin170 | reverse complement strand
TTATTAGGACAAGGCAGTGCCATTGTCCCTACAATATTTCAATTTCAAAACAGTAGAGACAAGGGACTCCCTTGTCTAAATCTTTAATTCATTGGCATTGGGCTAAAGCCTCCGACTCCAAAAGAGTTTTGCAAGAAATCTATACAAGGTACTAATATGAGTAAACTGTTAAATATAGATATAAATGAGCAACTGTTAGAGATTTTAGATCAGTTTGATATGAAGCTAGAGCAGGTAGAGGACTACTATTTTGTAGATGGTATCTTCCCTGGGATTGTGGCACAAGCGTTTGAGATGGAACAATTTGAGAACTCTGTTGTTGTGCAAGTAGATATTCATATCTTGCTACCCAATCAGAGTTTTGTAGAGTCTTTTGTGGGACACTCCTCAACTGTTGAAGAGGCGATTGCTGACTGTTTTGAACAGTTTGAGGTTAATATCCTACACACTCTCATTATGGCATTTTGGGATAAAGCTAAAAAAGTTGAAAATGGTGTAGGCAGTGATATATGGGAAATCAATGGGAATAGTTGGCAAGTTATAATTAGCAATTATGGCTATAGAGGTGAGCAACCTATAGAGGAGATAGTGACGGATAGTATGTTTGCCGAGATTGAGAAAATGATAAAATCTATGCCTTTAGATAAAGATATTTATGCTGTAAGGGCAGTGCAGACTAATATTGGTGACGGAAAGCAGATTACAGAAGCCCTAATTAATAACGAAGAGTCTCCTGTTTTAGAGAAAGCTATCTCTGCTCTTGATTGGAAAAATATAGATAGTTACTATACGGTTCGTAACTTTGTTTTGATTATGAAGTTGAACCCAACAACTTAATAATAGGTTTAGCCAATCTCAAAGCTTTACCACGGTGAGAAATCCCCTTTTTCACCTCATTATCAATCTCTCCAAGTGTCAACGCATACCCATCTGGAACAAACATTGGGTCATATCCAAAACCTCCCTCTCCTCTAGGCTCTGTTATCACATCCCCATGCATCCAACCATGCACTGTATATTCACCATATTTTGAAACTATGGCAATACAAGCAGTATAATAAGCAGTTGTTCTATCTACCCCTTTAGCTTTAATATTTTCAACCAATTTCAGAAGATTATCTCTATCACTAGCCCCCTCTCCTGCATACCTTGCAGAGTATATATCTGGTTCGCCACCAAGTAGAGGTACAGAGATACCACTATCATCAGATATAACTATATACTCCTCTCCAAGCTTCTCATAAATAGTTTTTGCTTTTATCAGAGCATTACCTTTAAAGCTATCAGAATCTTCAACAATATCTATCTCTCCAAGAAGTTCAGAAAATGGTGTAACCTCACATCTAAACATCTCTCTAAATTCTCTTAATTTTCCCTTATTTCCTGTTGCTAATACAATTTTCATAACTTTTTAACCTTTTTTCCATATAATAGGACAAATTTTATCCAATTAAAGGTATTACAATGTTTAAACAGATACTACCCCTCAGTTCTATTATAGGATTGAGATTTTTCGGACTATTTATCGTCCTCCCTGTCCTCTCCGTCTACGCACTCGAATTGGAGGGAGCGACTCCCTTTTTAGCAGGTGCTGCAATGAGTGGATATGCCTTTACCCAAGCGATTTTCCAAGTCCCTTTTGGAAAACTAAGTGATAAAATAGGAAGAAAAAAGACCCTTTTTATAGGTCTGATGATTTTTATCTTGGGTTCCATCATATGTGCGATGAGTGACAATATCTATATGCTACTGGTGGGTCGATTCTTGCAAGGTGCTGGGGCGATTGGCTCTGTGGTCACAGCGATGATAGCTGACCTTGTCAAAGAGGAGCAGAGAGCTCACGCTATGGCAATCATGGGTGGAGTTATCGCTATGAGTTTTTCGGCTGCCATGATTATTGCTCCTGTGGTAAGTGGTAACTGGGGTATAAGTACACTATTTTGGATAACAGCAATTTTATCAGTAATGGCAATAGCTATTCTATTTACAGCAGTACCCAAACCTCCAACTATTGTTCACTCTTATAGTGAAAAAGAGTCGAAGTTTATTGATGTATTTAAAGATAAAGCATTAACACGAATGTACATTACTTTTCTCTTTCACTCATCTACTATGACTATGGCATTTGTTACCATTCCTATAATCATGACACAAGCTATAGCTGATGGTGGTTTTGGTTGGGAAAAAGTAGAGCTTTGGAAGGTCTATCTTCCTGCGATAGTTCTTGGTATCTTTGCAATGGCTCCTTCTGCTATATTTGGGGAGAAGTACGGAAAAGGTAAACAGGTCTTTATGATATCTGTAGTATCTATATTTTTTGGTTTTATGGCTATGGGATTTGCAAACTCAGCTCTAGTTTTCTCCATTGGTGTCTCTCTATTTATGATAGGATTTATGATGTTTGAACCACTTATACAGAGTTTTGTTAGCAAGTTTGCAAAAGTCCACCAAAAAGGTGCTGCCATTGGAGTTGCCAATACATTTGGATACATCGGCATTACAATAGGTGGTCTTTTAGCTGGTTGGATAATACAACACTACGACAGAGCTACGCTCTCAATAGTAGTCATGATAATCGCCGTTGGTTGGTTTATCTGGGTAGCAACAATGCCAAGTCCAAACAATCGTGGAAATGTCTACTTGCCTCTTGATATATTTGATAGAGAAAAAATTTCAGCACTAACAGAGCATGAGGCTATATCTGAGACTTATATTAATGAGACTGAAAATATCGCTGTTGTAAAGTATGAAAAAGATATGATAGATGAGGATGAAGTTAGAGGACTATTAAGTTAAAAAAAGTCAGCTTTTACCGTGTCTAATCGACTTTGGCAAAAAATAATATTAGGTAAAAGCTATAGACATTTTATGAGAAGAGGCAATAAAATAGGAAGAAAAAACTGTCTCTCTCATGTCCAAAGTATACCTCTCTTATGTGTTCTAATTGTGAAGAAAAGCCCGATATATCAACATTTAGCATATTTTTTTCAAAAATATAACCACTAATAGCTCTTCCTGTTTTTTACTGTATCTTATTCAACCAATCTAAATATTATTTCTCATAAACAGTAAACGCCTCTCTAAGCTCATTCGCATAGAGAGTTGCAATCTCATCCATAATCTTCTCATCTCCTCCAATATCTTTAGATTTGAAGTAGGCTTTTTCAAGTTTAGAGTCATAGCCATTCTTTTTAAATCCACTTCCATTATAACATCTAGCAAATTTTTCCCAATCTTTACTCTCCAAATGTCTGAAACATCCACCTTTTTTCAAAAAAGTAAAAAACGCCTCAAGCTGATTTGCCTCACTAACCTTTATATACTCCACAAACTCATAAACTGTATCAAAACCAGCTGACTTATGGTTAAAGCCCATTATCTGAAACATCCCCCAAGACGCTGATTTGAGTGCTGACTCCTCATCAATGGCTATCGCTCTATCTAATCTACTATACTCTTTTGCAGAGCTACGACTATAGTACTTTTTAGTCCAGTATGGATAGAGAATATTCTCATTGCCCTCTACCAACTCCTTTGGCTCAAAACCCTTGGATTTGAGTTGACCCCAAAACTTATGCCCCTCAAAAAGTATAGTAGGTCTCTTGTCTTGGTAAAATCCTCTACCACTCGACTCAACCTTTATCACAGCCTTGACAGCAGCAGGAGCTAAACCATTCTCTATAGACTTCTCATCTATATACTCATTGGTCAGCAGAAGAGAGTATATACCATCTATCTCTGCCCTACCATCCTCAAAAACTCTATCCCAAACTCCAGAATCCACACATCCACTCTCTTCACAACCTTTTTGAGCCTGAAACTCCAAAACAGTAGCTTCCAAATCTTTACTAAAACTAGAGGAGATCTCTGCTCTATTGTCTATCAGATAGAGGATGACACTCAACCATCGTATCAGAGTAGAATCTTCTGAATCTATAGATATATCTTCTATAATTTCATCATCAGAATTCAAACTCTCTGCATAATCTTTAGATAACTTATAAAGTTTAATCCAACTCTGTTCACCTATCTTGCCATCTACACTCAGAGAGTGCTTCTCTTGAAAGCTCTTTACAGCTCTAGTGGTCATAGGTCCGAAATCTCCATCAACAGATATACTATCACCCAAAAAAACCAGTAGTGCCTGTAGCTGTTTTATAGCTATCTTTTTATCTTTGCCCTCTTTTAAAAAATCCGTAATCAGATACATCATTGTCCCCTTTATTTATGGAATGTGTTTATCATACCATTTTTTTAAAAGAAAGTAAATATAAGCTTTCTTAAACTTTAAGACTAAATAAGTAACTCACTTTAACTTAAAACACAAGCCAACCAACTATAATAGAATAAAATATCATATATTTCACTTTTACTACCAACTCTTATATTATCATTTCAGTGAAAAAACTCAAAAGGGGGAATAGAATGAGATTTTTTGTTACAGTACTACTACTAACTATTTACAGTTTTAGTTTTGATTACAATCTTAGAGCGTATACTATCACAGAGGGCGTATCATGTTTTTTTGGTTTAAATGAAAAAGCAAATATGAAAAATGGTGGGCGAGTTAGCAACACCTGCTATGTAGAGAGCAAGGATGGCTATATAGTTATAGATAGTGGTCCCACATATAGTTATGCCGAACAAGCTTACCGTATCATGCAAAAGAGAGAGGCTCTACCTATTAAGTATGTTATCAATACATCAGCTCATGAGACAAAAATATTGGGCAATAAATTTTACAAAGAGCAAGGAGCAACACTTATTGGACCCAAATCCTATGAAATACTTTTAAAAGAGAAAAGAGTACCTAATCTATCTACAAAGATTTCAAAAGATGCCTTTATAAATACCCAATTCATGCCATTAGATATATATCAAAACTCCCATAGCAAAATCTCTATAGGAGAAATAACCTTAGAGATTAAAAAGTTTGAAGATGGAGATAGTCAACATCTTGTTGTATTTATACCAAAAAGAGGGATAATTTTTGTAGGAAATTATATCTATAACAGTCAAAAATCTAAAATAGAGAACCACTACTCTCTAGTAGAGTTAAAAAAGACTATTTACAAAATAGAGAATCTATCATGGGAGTATATCATATCATCACGAGGTACTAAAATGGGAAGAGATACTATTGAAGAGACACGAAACCATATAAACAGTATAAAAGCTCCTAAGAGAAATATTAGAAAAAGGAACCGAAGAAATAGACATAGAAGAGATGATAATTATAAAAAAAGAGTTGTCGTTCAATTTGCTTAAACTGTGTAAGAACCTATGCATTTCAATCGTAGGGTGCAATTTATTGCACCAAATTTGTGGTGCAATAAATTGACACCCTACAGTTCGTACACTATTTCAACTCAATCTTAGCATCTTTCTTTAACTTCTCAATAGTACTCTCAATAAGCTTATTAAACTTCTCTTTGTTTAAATTGCCTTTTATCTGCTCTTTTACATCGTCAAACTTCTGTACACCAGCATCTTTTCTATCATCAAGATAGATGATATGGAAACCAAATTGAGTCTTGACAGGCTCTTTTGTAAAATTTCCTTTTTTCAACTTATCAGCCGCAGCAGAGAACTCAGGAACCATTTTATCTAAAGAGAACCAACCAAGATCCCCGCCACTTTTACCACTAGGTCCTGTTGACTTCTCTTTTGCAAGTTTAATAAACTCTGCTTTTGTATCATTTGAATCATTTAAAATTTTGATAATAGCTGTAGCATTATCCTCTTTTTCTACCAAGATATGACTAGCTTTTAGCTCCGCAGGAGTTTTAAATTTGTCACTATTTTTATCATAGAATGCTTTGAGGTCACTCTCTTTAGTAGAATCTTCTATCTTCTTTGCCTCTTGCTCCATCCATACAGTCAAAATCAAATCTTTTTTCAATAACTCTAACTTAGTTTTATAAGAGTCTGTCGTATCAAGACCAGCTTTTCCAGCCTCTTGAGAGAGTAGTTTTCTATCAACAATCATACCAACTACTCTATCTTTCATACCCTTATCAAGAGTATCAAACTCGATACCTTGTGGTCCCATAACCTGCATAACTTCATCTTTTGTTATCTTCTCACCATTTACAGTTCCATAGTCTGCACTACAAACAGTAACAAACGCTAGTGAAGTAAGTGCCAATTTAATTGTATTTTTAATCATTTTTATCCTTTAGTAATTATTTTATTTTTTTAATTATATTTGAGAAAAGTAAACAAATCGTTAACCGATTAACATATACCTAAATCCACAGCTCTATATTCGACATCCATTAAAGCACAAGCTCGTCTCATTACTCCTTCAATCGTAAATCCAAACTTCTCAAACAGCAACTCAGCAGGAGCTGAAGCACCAAAACTCTCCATTCCCAACACATCATCAGCATATCTATAATACTCTGTTGCTGTCGCTGCTTCAACAGCCAATACTTTTGTATCTCTGTCTACAACTCTTGCTCTATACTCTGCATCTTGCTCATTAAATAGGTCAAGACATGGAACAGAGACAACATTGGCTCTGATACCAAGAATCTCTAAGTGACAAGCTGATTGAAGGCAAAGCATAAGCTCACTTCCACTCGCCATTAGTGTAAAGTTTGCATCTTTTCGCTCTTTTACTATATAAGCACCATTTGATACTTCACCAAAATCTCTCTTTGGTTTAAGAGTTTTAAGCTTCTGTCGAGAGAGAACAAAACCATGAGGTGCATTCATCTCTAGTGCTGTTCTCCACGCCTCCACATTCTCTGTAGCATCAGCAGGTCTCCAAACGAAGAAGTTTGGCAACGCTCTAAATTGGCTAAGATGCTCAACAGGCTCATGAGTTGAGCCATCTTCGCCAACACCGATACTATCATGTGTCCAGATAAAAAAGTTTTGGATGCTTGTCAGTGCGGCAACTCTTACCGCTGGTTTTTGATAATCAGAGAAGACAAAAAATGTTCCACTAAATGGGATAACTGTACCATAAAGAGCCATAGCATTGGTAATCGCAGCCATAGAGTGTTCACGAATACCAAAGTGCATATTTCGCCCTTTTGGAAAATCTCCCATATCAGCCAAGTTTGTCTTGTTTGATGGAGCCAAATCAGCAGAACCACCCACAAATGATGGAATCGCTCTTGCAATAGCATTCAAAATCTTACCATTAGAGTCTCTAGTAGCCATAGCTCCAGTATCAGAAAAATCAGGGAACTCAATAGCTGAAAAATCAGGATTCAGTAGTCTCTCCATCGCTTTGTTCTGCTCAATAAGTGGAGCCTCTTTGTGTCTATGAATCCACTCTTTCTCATATAGGTCACCACTCTCAATAGCACATCTAAATCTCACAAGAACATCTTCAGGAATATAGAACTTCTTATCAGCAGGGAATCCCTCTTTTGTTTTAGATTCTGAAATAATATCATCTCCCAATGGAGAGCCATGTGTAGAGGCAGACCCCTCTAACTCACACGCACCTTTTCCAATAATAGTATTGGCTATAATAATGGTAGGTTTTATTGCACTCTTGACTTCGTTTAGAGCTTTATCTATATCATCATAGCAGTGACCATTAATCTTTTTGACATCCCAACCCTGTGCCTCAAATCTAGCACCCACATCCTCACTCCAAGAGATACTAGTGCTACCCTCAATTGTAATCTCATTGCTATCATATATAAGTACCATATTGTCAAGCCCCAAATGACCTGCAACAGAACAAGCTTCATATGAGATACCCTCTTGTAGGTCACCATCACCACATAAACAGTATACTTTATGGTCGATAAGCTCACAAGTCTCAGAATTTACTTGATTGCCTGTATACTTTGCAGCCATCGCAAAACCAACAGCATTGGCAATACCCTGCCCCAAAGGACCAGTTGTAATCTCAATACCATCAGTATGACCATACTCGGGATGCCCAGGGGTTTTGGAGTCTAGCTGTCTAAAATCTTTCAAATCATCTAGTGAAAGGTCATAACCCCAAAGATGAAGTAGTGAGTAGATAAGTGATGAGCCATGACCACCAGAAAATACTAATCTATCTCTATTTAACCACTTTGGATTTTTTGGGTTGTGTTTTAGGTGTTCACTCAATACAACTGCAATATCTGCCATTCCCATTGGCATTCCAGGGTGTCCAGAGTTTGCCTCTTGTACCATATCTGCTGCTAAAAATCGAATCGTATTAGCCATTTTTTTTCGCATAATATTCTGTTCACTCATTACCATTTTTTCTTTCCTTTGATTAAATTATCTAACAGAGGGAGGGTAGACACATGGGTCTACCCCTACAAAACCACACTGTTTCTATGTCTATAGAGATACTTATCCACGATTGGATTAAGAGCCTTTTGAAGAGGTTTATCAAAAAAGCTGAACCTAACTTCCAAATCCTCTGCCATACGGTTAGCCTCTACAATACTCCCCTCTAACCCTATTAGGTTGATAAAAGAGTTCTTATCTCCATCATTCCCTGTAGTCTTACCAGCTTCCTCTTCACTATGAGTCTCATCTATAATATCATCCTGAATCTGAAACAGAAGACCCAAATCTATACCGAAATTATAAAGCTCATCTTGCTGTTTTTTCTCCAAACCAACTATAACAGCACCCATCAAAAGAGAGGTCGCAATCAGTTTTGCTGTTTTATTAGTATGTAAAAATTTTACCTCATCTATACTCAATGGTCGGTTCTCAAAATACAAATCAATAGACTGCCCAAGAACCATCCCATAAGTACCACCATCACGAGCCAAAAGTTCCACAAGCCGAATCTTGACATCATCTCGAAGAGGAGCTTTTGAGATATGATAAAAAGCCTCTGTATTGAGTGCATCACCCACCAAAATAGCCGTAGCCTCATCATATCTGATATGAAGAGTCTCAAATCCACGACGCAGAGGTGCATCATCCATCGCAGGTAAGTCATCATGAATCAATGAGTATGTATGCAGAAACTCTATTGCTAAAGCAGGAGCCAACGCCCCGTCATACAATAGAGGTTGATATGCCTCCACCACAGATAGAAGCAACAAAGGACGGAAGCGTTTACCACCTGCCAACAGCATAGTTGCCAAGGCATCATTATAGTGTGGGTGAAAGCTCTCTACACTAGGTAAATTTGCTTTGAGATAAGCTTCAAATCTTTGCATATATAGTCGTCCATTTTTTGGCGACATTATATCCATAATAGACTAAATTATGCCATAAAGTTAAAAAATGTTGTTAATTTTTAGAGTAGGATAGAGAGGATAGAAGGGTGAAAAGATTTCACCCTTTAAAAAAACAGATTAAACTGCAGTTACATTTTCAGCTTGTGGACCTTTTTGACCTTCACCGATTTCAAATGTTACAGCTTGACCATCAGCTAGAGAAACACGACCACCACTTGGGTTGTTTACTTGTCTGAAGTGTACAAACACATCAGCCCCTCCACTTGCTTGCTCAATAAATCCATAACCTTTTTCATCGTTAAACCATTTCACAGTTCCATTAACTAATTCTGCCATTGTCGTACCTTTTGTAAATATATAACTTCCCAAAGAAATCAATCTTTAAGTAAAGTCGAATCAAAATAGAGAAGAAATATATTTCCACACTCATCTTTCATCTGCAAGCATTATAGCTAGATTTTATTAAAATAATAGGCAATTTCTATACTCTTTAGCAAAAATATAGTATAACTTCACATTAAAAAAATATAGTGACGATTATAATCACTATCTAAGGTTATATATGAAAGAGAATATTAATTTGGAAAAGTCGTGGTTAGAAGCTCTACAAAATGAGTTTCAGCAACCTTATATGATAGAACTCAAAAACTTTTTGATTCATGAAAAAGAGCAAGGAAAACAGATTTTACCAAAAGGTTCACTATGGTTCAATGCCCTAAACTCAACTCCTCTAAACAGAGTCAAAGTTGTAATCTTAGGACAAGACCCATACCCAACCATAGGTCACGCACATGGACTATGCTTCTCTGTACTTCCAAAAGTAAAACCCTTACCAAAATCTCTACAGAATATCAACAGAGAGCTATATGATGATATAGGAGTCAATAACAGTCACACAGGATACCTACAACCGTGGGCAGAACAAGGAGTACTACTTATAAATGCTGTTCTCACAGTAGAGGCAGGAAAATCAAATGCACATCAAGGCAGAGGTTGGGAGATATTTACAGACAAAATCATAGAAGTTATCAATAGAGAGTGTCAAGGTGTGGTCTTTATACTTTGGGGAAGTTATGCACATAAAAAAGGTCTATCTATAGATAGTAGCAGACATCTTATTATAAAAAGCCCACATCCATCACCACTCTCAGCATATCGAGGTTTTTTTGGAAGTAAACCTTTTTCTAGGACAAACCAGTATCTGCAATCTATGGGTAAAGAGCCTATAGATTGGCAATTATGATGATTTGGTGGTCGGTGTTACCGACCCTACTCTTTGTCAGAAGATTTTTGGTCTTCGCTCTTCTTTTCTGTTTTTTTAGATTCAGAAGTTTTAGACTCTTTTTTCTCATCAGACTTTTTAGAATCACTCTTTTTTATAGAAGTCTCTTTCTTGGAATCTTTTTTCTTAGCAGGAGCTTTTTTACTCTTCTTACCACCACATTTAACAGTCTTCTCACCACTTTTAACTTTAGCAATCAAACCTTTACCAAAACCTTTAATATTTATAAGGTCATCAGCAGACTTTAGCTTATTTGATTTTCTATATTTAATGATAGCCTCAGCTTTCTTATCACCAATACCCTTGATACAGATTAATTCATCTTTTGATGCTGTTTGTAAATTTATAGCAGAGAAGAGAAACGAGACACTCAAAGCCATAAACAATAAAATTTTTTTCATAAAATTCCTTTAAATAATTTGTTGAAATAGAAGTATATAAAAGTAACTTTAATAATCATTTAAAAGAGAGGATAATAGAGTAAAAAAATTATATTAGATGTGTAGTTCTTTTAATCTTTTCATAACAACATTGACAATAAATAGATATTTGTGTATCATTATGTATATACTACATTTAAAAGGATAACCGATGACCGTACCATTAAAAAAATGGGGTAACTCT
>NZ_JAACKB010000065.1 GCF_010892395.1 Sulfurovum sp. bin170 | reverse complement strand
TTAAGGAAGACAGGGGAATTTCGGATGATGAGTGGAGAGAGATTACTGACTTTGCTGGGGTTGGGGAGTAATTTGGGGTTTTTCCGTAGTTTTCAGTTATATGCAATCTGCATTTTCGGAATCGGCGTGTTTACACCCGAACTATTTAGTTCAAAAAAATACTTTTTATTAGATATAAGGGGATTAATATGCAAGAGTTAAAAGAGTACCTAGAGTCTAATAACAGAGATGAACTCCACTTCTCTGAAATCGTAAATATACTTAAACAGTATAACGAAGAGAAATTTTCAGAAGCTATTAAATTAATCCCAAAAGATATTCTTGGAGATGTAGCCCTAGAGCTTCCTGATAGATATTTTGACGATATGATTGCATCATTGGATGTCCAAGATTTGGTAGAAGCGGTCAAAGAGCTAGAGAGTGATGACCAAGTTGACTTTATGCAGGAGCTTAGGGAGCATGATGAGGAGATAGCCTCAGAGGTTTTTAAGAGACTAGATAGAGATGACCAAAAAGATATTACTCAACTTCAAGCTTATAAAGAGGCTGAAGCTGGGTCATATATGCAAGTGGAACTCTTTACTGCTACAGAGGATGAGATTGTAAAAGATACCATCAAACGATTCTCTAAGCTCAAAAAATCTAATGAGATAGAGAATGTTCACAATCTATTCATTACTACCAAAAACAGTATACTACTCTACAGCATAGATTTAGATGACCTATTGACCTTTAATTTTGAGAAAACTTTTCAAAATAATATAGAGGAGTCCGAGGAGAGTTATGAACCAATAACAGCTGGGGATAAAGATGATATTAAAGATGTAGTTAATCTATTTAAGGAGTATAACCTCTTTGTGATGCCCATCGTAACAAACGATAGAAAACTCATAGGTCGAATCACCTCAGATGATATTCACGACATTATCAATGAACAAGCAACTGAACAGATGTATAATCTAGTTGGTCTTAATGATGATGTTGAAGAGGATGAAGAGATACTCAAAGCAGGTAAACAGAGAGCTTCATGGTTAGGATTGAATCTCATTACTGCTATTTTGGCTTCTATTATCATTGGTCTATTTTCAGATATTTTGGACAGTATAGTTGCACTTGCTGTACTCATGCCCATAGTCGCTTCTATGGGTGGCAATGCAGGGACACAAACCTTGACGGTTGTTGTTCGGCAGTTGACACTTGGTGACATTTCACCTAACGATGCTAAAAGAATTATTATAAAAGAGGTGAGCATTTCATTATTAAATGGTTTTTTATTTGCTATAATAATGGGAATTATTGCAACTCTATGGTTTGAGATAGACAAGCTAGGTATTGTCATCGCCTTGTCTATGATTATCAATCTTCTTATGGCTGGTTTTTTTGGAGCAACTATCCCTCTTCTTTTGGAAAAAATGAGAGTTGACCCAGCCATTGGAAGCACTGTTATCCTTACAACTGTCACCGATATTGTAGGTTTTTTCAGTTTTTTAGGTCTTGCAACTATTATTTTATAATAAAGGTTTATTAAATCAAATGAGTTATCTGATACTCTTCTTTCTTCTATCTGTTGGAATTTCATTCCTATGTTCAATCCTTGAATCTGTACTTCTCTCCGTGCAGATGTCATATGTCTCTGTTCTTGAAAAAGAGAAACCTAGTACAGGAAAACTGTTACGGTCACACAAAGAGAACCTTAACAAATCTATTGCATCTATTCTGATTTTAAATACTGTTGCCAATACCCTTGGTGCGGCCGCGGTTGGGGCTCAAGCTTCAAAAGTTTTTGAAAATGATAGTGCCATGGTTTATGTATCTGTGGTCTTAACATTTGCTATTCTATTTTTCTCTGAAATCATCCCCAAAACCATAGGTGCAATTCACTGGAAAGCGTTAGCTCCTATATCAGCTAGAGTTATTCAGTTTTTTATCTGGTTAACTTATCCAATTATTCTAATAACCATGCTGGTAACAGACAAAATATCCAAAGGATATGAAGATGGGTTGACCACAACCAAAGATGAACTTTTGGAGAGTATGCTTATTAGTGAAGATGAGGGTATTATCGATGAACAGGAGTCTGACTTTATAGAGAATATCCTAAAACTAGATGAGAAGAGAATCAATGAAATATTAACCCCTCGCTCAGTGGTTTTTGCCATAGAGGGAGATATGACCATCCAAGAGGTGATGGAGACTAAGCCTGATATATTTAAATTCTCCAGAATCCCTGTCTATA
Organism: Sulfurovum sp. bin170; assembly: GCF_010892395.1. GTDB lineage: Bacteria > Campylobacterota > Campylobacteria > Campylobacterales > Sulfurovaceae > UBA1140. The sequence continues at coordinate 2,082 of NZ_JAACKB010000065.1, read as the reverse complement.
ACGATACCATAGAGGATGTTACAGGAATTGTACTTACCAAAAAAATATTTGAACAGTCTCTAAAAGACAACAGTGTGACCATCTCTAGTATAGAAGATAAGATGCACTCCATACATGAGAATCTCTCTGTTGCAATAGCTCTGGATATGTTCATCAAGAAAAAGCAACATATGTTCTTGGTCAAAGATAGCTATGACCAGACAGAGGGGATTTTAACCCTAGAGGATTGTGTTGAGACCATCTTGGGTATTGAGATTATGGATGAGAGTGATACTACAGAGGATATGCGTGAACTTGCCAAACTAAAGATGAAAAAGAGACGAAGAGAAGAGAAGCTAAGGGAGCAGAAAGTTGAGGATAAAAACTCTAACCTAGAGAGTCCTCAGTTTAGCTAAGAAAGAAAAGGGAATCGGAGACTTTAGTCCCGAATATAACGAGGCTGAAGCCATCGGTTCCTAGTTCTGAAAGAAATCAATTAAAGAATTCCTACAGCATCTCGCACAATAGCCATCTTGGCATTAGCTATTTTTTGCATCTTCTTAGCACCATCACTCAAAATATCTCTAACAATATCAGGATTATTAAGATAATAAGCTCTCTTCTCTCTTGCCTCTGCTAACTCCTCCCATATAAGCTCTTTGAGATATTTTTTGAAGTGACCATATCCCTCTTTTCCACTTTTGTAACGCTCCTGAAGTTGACTCTTTTCACCCTCATCTAAAAATAGAGAAGCCAAAGCGTAGATATTACAATCCTCATACTCTAGTGACTCACCCATTGGGGTAGATGAACTTATTATCTTGTTACAGCGTTTCTGTAGCTTCTTTTCAGTTTCCATAAAAATATCAATAGCATTGTCATAGCTCTTACTCATCTTCTGTCCATCTATTCCAGGAATGGTAGCAACATTGTCATTTACCACATGCTCAGGTAGAGTAAAAATCTCTCCATACTCGTTGTTAAATTTGATAGCCATATCTCTAGTCATCTCAACATGTTGAATTTGGTCTTTGCCTACAGGAACCCTCTCTGTATCGAGGATAAGAATATCAGCTGCCATCAGCACAGGATATGAAAATAGTGCATGGTTAGCAGGAACTCCTTTGGCAACCTTATCTTTATAGGAGTGAGCTCTCTCTAACAGTCCCATTGGTGTAAATTTTGATAGAATCCAATAGAGTTCTAGCACTTGTGGAACATCACTTTGTACCCAAAAAGTTGTCTTGTTTGGGTCTATACCCAAAGATAGATAGTCTATAGCCGCATCCATAGTGAGTTGCTTCAGAAGTTTAGCATCTTTTGATGTAGTTAGTGAGTGATAATTTGCAATAAATGTAAAAAGCTCTTCACTCTCTTGGAGTTCTATCATCGGTTTCATCGCTCCAAAGTAATTTCCTATGTGAAGTTTACCTGAAGCTTGGATTCCTGTTAATATACGCATCTCTATCCTTAATTATAGTGAATTAATTGCAAAATTATATCTAAATAATCGATAATTTTGCTATAGTTAGCTCTGTACAGCTGTTCACAGTTTGCTCACATTCTGGTTAAAAAAAAATATTAGGTAAAATATTTTACAATGTTTTATGTTGTTTTATTGTATGATGAGAAAAAAGGATATAAGATGAAAACTAAATATTTATATATGTTACTACTTGCCCCTCTACTATCATTTGCTGAACTAAATATTGAGAAAGTAAATGAGGCTTTATCAAGCATAGAGTCAAATAAAAAGCTCTCCTACTTTAGCAATAATAAAAATCTTCTGACTAAGTTAAAGATAAAAAAAACTGCTTCCATAAAAAAAGCAGATATTCTACTCTTTCCAAAAAGCAAAAGCTCCAAAAAGATAATTATAGTAGATAGTTATAGCAAACTAAAAGAGAATAAAAAGAGTATAGGTGCTATCTATGTTAAAAAGGGACGAACTCAAATAATGTTTGTAGATGAACGACTTAAAAAAAATGGACTTAGAATATCTAATAAAAAATATCGTATTAGTGAATGTCATCTCAACCCTATCTGTTTCTTAAAATTAACAAAATAATTTACACTGCTGTTTAAAACAAATATTTTTAAACA
>NZ_JAACKB010000064.1 GCF_010892395.1 Sulfurovum sp. bin170 | reverse complement strand
TTCTTTTTTTGCTCATCACTTACCCTTTTATTTTTCTAATTTTACACTTTTAGAATTAAAATATTTTTTTATTGGTTCTTTTATTGGGGTACATTATATGGATAGACTCCTATTTTTGATGGTCAATTATAACATAAAAGCTTTTCACTTTTCACTATTAACTTTTCACCTACAATGTATCAGCCACCCACTTAATCACTATATTGGCCAACTTCCTTCCATATCTACTAGATCTTTTATCATTAACTAAAACAACAACTACATATTTTTGACCAGATGCACCCTCCACATAACCAGCGATATTAGAGACTCGTTTTATGGTTCCTGTTTTCATCCAAGCTCTGCCATATACGCTACTATTTCTAAATCGTCTCCTAATAGTACCATCAACTCCTGCGATAGCAAGTGTATCCATCCAGCGTTGACCATAATTTATTGCACCATGTTCAAGCAGATTTGCTAGAGATTGTGCTGTCAATTTAGACTCCCTAGAGAGTCCTGAACCATTGGCTACATAAGTCGTTCCTCTCTCTAAAATACTATATCTATTCAATATTCGCTCTATCGCCTTTCTACTCTTATAGGGTGTACTTGGAGCTGGATATTGACTCGCACCAAGAGTTAGCATCAACTGTCTAGCCATCAGATTATCACTCTTTTTAGCAATAACAGAGATAACATCCTCTAATTTATCTGATTTATGAGAAAAAAGATATGATGCTTTATTTGGTACTTTTTTTATCTTTAGAGTTCCTTTAAACTTAACACCTCTGCTATTTAACTTGTTTTTTAAAGCATAATAAAATGCACGATATGGTCTACCAACAACCTTACAGATAGTCCGTTTTCCACATCTCTTTGAGAGTTTTCCACTTAAAGTAATAGTAGAGCGACCAGAGTTATCTGTTTTTATGCCAACTCTTGGCCATGAACGATTTCCACGACATGAACCATTTACAATTTTCAACTTATTGACAACTCTATAACTTTGGTCAGGAACATCTTTGTTTATACTAACTCTTCTACCTCGTGTGGTGACACAGATTGTACTTTTTCGTTTATTAAACATTAGTGCATCTGGCATAGCATTATAGGGACTATGCCTGTTTCTATCAAAACCTGAATTATTTTTGTTTGAAACTTCAAATATGCTTCTATCAATAATAATATTACCTAATATTTTTTGGATACCTGCTCTTTTGATTTGAGATACTATAGGAGCTATATCTGCTGTCTTCAAAGTAGGGTCACCTGAAGCTTTGACATACAGGTCACCTTTAAGTACCCCATTACGAATATAACCTGTATGATAGAACTTTGTCTCCCAACGATAGTCATAACCCAACTCAAGCAATCCAGAGTAGGTTGTAAGAAGCTTAACAACAGAAGCAGGAGATCTCTTTTTGTGAGAGTTCCATGAGGCTATAGGTTTATCACTCCCTACCTCTTGAATATGTATACTATAGCTATTTTGATTTAATCGAATCGGTTTTAATTTGGCATCCAACGCATAGGGGAGAGTTCCCCCTCCAAAAATCTCTAGTGTAAAGCACAGTGTAAAAATAAATATATATATTAGTCTCATGAGTTCCCCTTAATTTAAAATATCTTCTTAATCATACTTCCTAACCATAAAATAATTGTGTATACAAGATAGACTACAAATGTAAATACAAGAGGGTGCATCAAACCTAAACCAAATCCTCCACCTGAAACACCCATGAGATGTTCATAGGGGTGGGCAAACCATGCTTCGATATGATAACCTATGGCTAAAAGTATAAAAAGTCCAATAAAAGTAAAAATCTGTTTTTTCATAAAATACCTTTTATGCCTTAGCGTTTTTCTTATCTCTAGCTATTCTTCGTCTACTTACAGAGTCAAGTGCTTTTTTACGAATTCTCACACTCATTGGTGTAATCTCAATAAGCTCATCATCCTCAATCCACTCCATTGCAGACTCTAGTGAAATATCTCTTGGCTTAACAAGCTTAACAGCTTCATCTGTACCTGATGTTCTCATGTTGGTAAGTGCCTTACCTTTAAGAGGGTTTACCTCTAAATCTCCAGGTCGTGAAGACTCACCAATCACCATTCCATCATAAACTTTATCTTGTGGTTTGATAAACATAGTACCTCTAGCTTGAAGATTAAAAATAGAAAATGCAACCGCTTCACCTTTGTCCATAGAGACTAATGCCCCAGGGGTTCTGCTCTCAACGCTTCCAGAGTATGGTCTATACTCCATATATGAGTGGTTCATAATCCCTTCACCTTTTGTATCTGTCAAAAACTCTGACCTAAAGCCAATAAGCCCTCTTGCAGGAATTTCAAACTCTAATCGAACAGTTCCATCAGGCATTGGCACAAGTGAAGTCATCTCTGCTTTTCTCTTTCCAAGCTTCTCAATAGCAACTCCTTGAAACTCTGAGGGAACATCTACAACTAGATGTTCAAACGGCTCCATCTTAACACCATTTTCTACTTTTGTAACAACCTCTGGTCGTGCAAGTAAAAACTCAAAGCCCTCTCGTCTCATATTTTCTGCCAAGATTCCAATCTGTAGCTCACCTCGTCCAGAGACTTTGAATGATGCGTCACCTGTCGGCTCCATACGCATAGCTATATTGGTCTCCATCTCTTTGGCTAGTCTCTCTCTAATTTTATTAGAAGTTACATGTTTACCCTCTGTTCCCGCTAAAGGTCCATCATTTACAGATACAACAACAGATAGTGTAGGCTCCTCAACATGCATTGGGTCAAGAGCTACAGGATTTTTTGCATCACAAACAGAGTCTCCAACATCAATATCATTAAATCCAGCAATCGCTACAATATCACCAGCCTCTGCCTCATCAATATCTAATCTCTCAAGACCTTTAAATCCAATAAGCTTAGAGATACGGCTTTTGGTCTTCTCTCCACAAGCTTTGACAAGAATATACTCATCACCCCTTTTCACTCTACCATTAAAGATTCGAGTAATACCAATTCTTCCTACAAAATTATCAGAAGCTAGTGTAAAGACTTGTGCTTGTGTATCATTATCAGCAGAACCTTTTGGATATGGAACTTTTTGGATAATTGCATCAAAAAGTGGAGTCATATCCCTGTCCTCATCCTCCATCTCCCACTTGGCGTAACCGTCTCTTGCCGCGGCATAAAGCACAGGAAATTCAAGCTGTTCATCATTGGCATCAAGTGCCACTAACAAGTCAAAAACTTCATCCATAACTCTATCAGGTTCAGATCCATCTTTATCTATTTTATTGATAACAACAACAGGGATTAGTCCAAGTTCAATCGCTTTTTTCAATACAAATTTAGTCTGCGGCATAACACCCTCTTGTGCATCAACAAGTAGAAGTACGCCATCTACCATCTTTAAAACTCGCTCAACCTCACCACCAAAATCAGCGTGACCTGGGGTATCGATGATGTTGATTTTATGGTCTCCATAAGTGATGGCTGTATTTTTAGATAGGATAGTAATCCCTCTCTCTTTCTCTATCTCGTTAGAGTCCATCGCTCGTTCAGTCACCTCTTGGTGAGCTTCATATGTTCCACTCTGTTGAAGTAGTTGATCAACGAGAGTTGTCTTACCGTGGTCAACATGGGCAATAACGGCAATATTTTTGATTTTTTGCATTAAGGGTTTCCTATACTATAATTAAATTACGCGAATTATATCAAAAAGATATTAGTATAATATTTTAGTTATAATACCAAATTAAAACTTATTGGGAATCGGAGGCTTTAGCCCCGAAAAAGACGAAACTAAAGTTTTCGTTTCCTGAGTTTTACAAGAACCCTAATCATCTGGAGAAAACCATGAAAATAACCCTTATGCATCACACCCCTTTAGAAGTTTGTGCTCATGCTATTCGTACATGTTGGCAGAGCTTTGATAAAAGTGATAACGGAGGAGAGAGAGACAAGGCTTTGATAGATAGAGTAGGGAATAAATATAAACATGCCTCTACGCTAGAGCATCTTGTCTATACATTCTATATAGAGGGAGTGTCTCGTGCATTGCTTCAGGAGTTGGCAAGACACAGAATAGCAAGTCTTAGTGTTAAGAGTACAAGATATACACTAAAAGAGTTAAAATCAGGTGTACCATTTGCAGAAGATAATTATGAGGGTGCAGAGCAGTTTATTGTGTTAACTGGTAACCATATGGTTGACACTGCTTCGATTAAGGCTTTGAATAACTTGCAAGAGATATTAAAAGCAGGAGTCTCTAATGATATTGCTAAATTTTGTCTTCCTGAGAGTTATAAAACAGAGTTAACTTGGACAATCAATGCCCGAAGCTTACAAAACTTCATTGAATTAAGGTCTGGGAAGAGTGCTTTATGGGAGATTAGAGAGATGGCAAATAGAGTTTATGAGGCTATTCCAACCGAACATAACTATCTTTTCAAAATAGAGAATTAACAATCTATTTAAATTATAATAAACAGATAAATATAATAT
>NZ_JAACKB010000063.1 GCF_010892395.1 Sulfurovum sp. bin170 | reverse complement strand
GGTTATGAGTAGTAGAGTGATTGCTATTATTAGTTTGTACATTTTATCTCTTTTTTTGTTTTATTATATCAGAATTTTCCCTTATATTAATATGGGAGTATAAAAAAATTAGCTATAATTCTTTTCAACAAATAGTAACACAAGGTTTTATATGAGTAGTCATATCTCACTCTATGCAAGTAAGTTAGCAGAACTAAAAAAAGAGTTTAGTGACATCCAAAAAAAATTACGAAACAAGAAAAAAAGTTTCAATGAGAATCAGCAGAAAGTGTATGACTTTGTAATGGGTAAAAGAGAAATAATACAAGTGGGGTGGGTACTTAGCTCCTCCTGCTTCTTAAATAGTGCTTTTTTGCACTAAGAAGATAAAAAATAGCCTATAATGTTCTTGATTGTAAGGGTTCACTGACTAAATCTTACAATTAATGAGCATTTATACTATAGGAGGAGCTAAGTACCCACCCCACTAATACAATTTAGCATTGAGAACAAACAATATTTTATAAAAAAAGGTGATGAGCATAAAGGTTTTATACATATACTACTTAGGCACTATGGCGAAGATTCAGAGGGTAGATTGACTGCTACAAATATTTTGAATATTGCTACCACAATTAAAATGGGTTCACCGTATCAATCGGAAAAAAATGACTATTTGAGTATTAGCAATGAGTTCAATAAACAGAGGTTTATAGTTGTTCTAAGCAAAGATAGGAATGGTCATTGGGTAGTTACTTATTATAAAGTTGAAGAATGAAGTGGGACAGGGCGACTACTCTTAAACCTCTAATGGGTAATCTAAACGAGAGTGGTTACGGTGACCTATCCTCAACTACAAGTATATTATACACTTTTTTTATGTGACTTGTCAAGTTGAGTTTTAGATTTTTTTCAAATATCTACATACTCCCACCGAGACGGTGGGAGCAAGGGAATATATTTGAGACAAAGACAAGACATGTCTTGTCTCTACAATCCATCAAATCTCAAAATTTTTCTATTTTCAAAAGTCAAAAATCACTGTCCGCCTCTAACGCACCGAATAACCCCACTCTCAGGAAGAAGCCAATAAGGGAGGCTACCACCACAGTCAAAAGAGAGACTGCTCTCACCATTTTTCAATGTCTCAGGGTTAGTCGACGACAAGTACAAATCAGTAAGGTTAAACCCTCTCTCTTTGGAACAAGCTTGATAAAATTTATTATTTTTGTTCTCACACTCATCAATAACCCCTCCACAATCAGTTACCACTGCTCTTAGTGTCTCAATATTAGGCAATACTCCCCCACTTGCCTTACAAATCTTGTTTGCATTGTTCCACTCAGCTTCACAAATACCATTTTTATTTATTTTCCCACCATTACTGCTACAAATACTCTCTGTTGGAGTTATCCACTTATCAGAATAAGTTTGAGCCACAACAATAGGTGCAGGAACAGAAATCACCTCTTGTGGTCTATCTCTATATACAACTTGTGGCTCAACTATAGGGGTAGAGATAGATTGAGAAGGTTGAGTAAAAAAAAACGGCTCTCCATTAGTATCATCAATCATAGAGGGTCTCTGAGCCATATTCCTCAAATCCTGCTTGACCTTCAAAAAAATATCACTCAACTTCAATGAGTTATTAGCATGTTTGAGAAAACTCTCTCTAAATCGACCATTGTCCGAAGCTGTAACACCTGACGCTGTGGCATAGACGAGATAGACACCTGTTGCACCAAAATTTTTGATAGGTCTACTCCCTTTGCCGATACTTGTTCTACAGGCATCAAGCATCGCGATATTGAGACCATGATTTATCTCATCTGCTTTGCTCAACAGATAATTCAAAGAGAGAGCCATACGGTCATGGTCGGTTATGGTTGTCAATCTTGCGTTATCAATAGGTATCAGATAGTTGGTCATCTCACCATTATACATTCTGCTCTTGTCTTGACTCGCATGACCACTATAGTAGATAACAGCCACACTCTTTTTGCTCAAACCTGCCATAAACTCATCTACTTTTTCTCTCATGGTTGCGATGTCTGCATCCTCGGCATAAACCACCCTAAAATCTCTATCCCTCAAAAAATCCCTCATAGCTCTAGCATCAGAAACAGCATTGACCAAGGTGTTTCCTCTCTCATAATTGTTATTGCCAATCACAAGAGCAATCCGTGGATAGGTCTGCGTATCGCCATCCACCACCTCCACAGCACGAGTCGTCTCTGCTTGGCTTATCAATGGAAACAGTAGTAATAGGAACAATATTATATTTTTATACATTTGAGTTCTCCTTTTGTAAATTATATAGATTTTTTGTAAAGGAGTTTATTAATTTTTTGAGTTTTTTGTAAAATATTGTGAGGGTTGATATAATTTGATGTTTTAAGTTTGTTTATGTTTTTTATCGAATATTCTGAAAACTACGGAAAAACCCCAAATTACTCCCCAACCCCAGCAAAGTCAGTAATCT
>NZ_JAACKB010000062.1 GCF_010892395.1 Sulfurovum sp. bin170 | reverse complement strand
GAAGCTACGGTGACTCCTACTATTACAGAGAACACTAATACTACATCTGAACTGAAACTAGCACTTGATAACAAAACATGGGGAGAGTATAGAGAGGGTTCAACATATCCAAAATCTTGTTATATTTTTAGTGATAATAAAATAACTGCATATTTTGATGGAGATAGAACAACATCCTCTGAATTAACTTATGAGATTAATAATGATAAATTAAATTATTTTCTTGATGGTCAGCAGGTCTCTTCAACAGATACATTTTCTAAGGTAAGTGATACAGAGTTTAATGTTCATAAAGTATGGAGTGATGATGTTGATAATAGAGTATGGAAAGTGACATCAAACTGTGTTGATATTGTGCAAGAGGATGAGGATAATGGTTTTACAAAAGAGATGCTTCAAAATAAAGTATTATATAGTTCACACACAGAAGAAGATGGAGATATAGAATATACAAAAACAACTTTTATATCAGATACCTCATTTAAATTTGATGATATTAAAGTAAGGTTAAATGGTACAGTTGAAGATAGAGAAACTATTACTTTTGATTTTGTATTAGAAAATAAAATAATCAAATTTAATCCAGAAGGAAATGGACATACCTTTTGGACGCTTAATAGTCAAGATGATACAGCTTGGTATATTACACAAGAATTTGATAGAGGGGATGATGGAACTATAGATGAAACTGATAATCAAACTTTATATTTTGAAAAACCAGCCGACTATCCTGCTGAACTATAAATAAGGTGAGCAAATAGCTCACCAACTCCTTATTAACTCTTCACCAACAAACTGCTATAATACCCCTAATCACCTCCAAAGGTAAAAAATGAAAAAGATAATTTATGGTGAAAGCAACTTTAGAAAAATAAAAATTAATAATGACTATCTATATATAGACAAAACCAAATATATAAAAAACTTAGAGTCTTTAAACGAAGATTTTGTAATATTTTTACGCCCAAGAAGATTTGGTAAGTCTCTCTTTCTCTCAACTCTACAATACTACTATGATGAAAACAGCAGAGATGAGTTTGAGGTGATGTTTCATGATACCTATATTGGTAAAAAGCCAACACCTCTGAAAAACTCATATAGAATTCTCTTTTTTGAATTTTCAGGGATAAATACAGATAGTGGGATGGAGATTATCTATGAGGGGTTTAAAGACAGCATTAAATCAGCTATTTATAGATATTTCTATAGTTATGGATATGACATAAGCAGAGAGAGTTTCGCTCGTTCCCATCCGTCCTCGGTGGGATACGCATATGAGAGTCACAAGCTGTTTAAAAACTCCTTAATGCTCATATACACTCCCACGCAGGAGCGATGGGAGCGAGTTCTAGTGAGCAAAGGTGGGTTTGTACGAAGCTTTTACGAGGCGATAAAAGGGGCAACACAGACAGGAACGGTGCAGAAGATGTTCATCACAGGTGTCACTCCAATCACGCTTGATAGTTTGAGTTCTGGGTTTAATATTGTCAAACATATCACCTACAGAAAAGAGTTTAATGATTTGGCAGGATTTACTCAAAAAGAGGTAGAGTATAGTTTAGAAGAGTCAATATTTAGACGCTGTAAAGATATAGACAGAGATGAACTTTTGGAGAAGATAAAAACTTGGTATAACGGCTATCTGTTCAATGCTGAAGCAGAGGATAGAATTTATAATTCAACGCTACTCAACTACTTTATCACGGAGTACAACTTTGATAAATGTCAAATGCCAACTAAGATGCTAGATAGTAATGTAGCAAGTGACTACAGAGCGATAATGAAACTTTTTAATATAGGAGATAGTGAGAGAAACTATAAAATATTACAAGAGTTAATAGAGACAGGAGAGGTGACAGGAGTCATAAAAGATAGATATGACCTCGGCAGAGAGTTTAGTACAGACGATTTTATAACACTTATCTACTCTATGGGCTTCATAACCATAAAAGATGAAATCTTTGGTGGGATGCACAAATTTGAGATACCCAACTATGTGATAAAAGTTCTCTATTTTAACTACTTTACGATAGAGCTAGAGAGAAGAAACTCTCTAAAAATATCAGATGATATGGGTAGGCTTTTGCTCGATTTGGCTCTTGGAGATATAGAGCCATTTAAAAACCGACTAAGCATGGTGATAAAAACCCTCTCAAATCGTGACCATCAAGGGTTTAATGAGAAACATTTTCAGGTGATAGCTCTCTCACTTTTGAGCTTTGCAGAGTTCTATTTCACAGAGTCTCAGCCTGAAAAAGATAGAAAAATTCCTGATATTATACTCTCTGCTAGAGATGAGAGAGTTCCAAATAACTATCTGTTTGAACTAAAATGGAAAAAAGACAAAGATAGCTACAACTCCATAAAAGAAAAAGGGATAGAACAGGTCAAAGGGTATCTGGAGCTTGATAAAGTCAAGGCAATTCCTAAACTTAGAAGCTATCTGTTGATTGGGTCAAAAGATGGGGTGGAGTTTTTGGAAGTTGGATAGGATACAGTAAAATATTATTAACAAACAATAGTATCAACAGTTAACAAAAAGTTAAGGAGGAGGATAAAGTTGCTATGCTATTATAATACCTTATCAACATAATAAGGAGAGTAAGGTATGAAGAAGTTTCTGTGGATACTAAGCATAGTATCAATGTTAGGATTGGCTAGTTGTGGTGGGGGAAGTAGTGATGAGGCAAAAGAGTTGTTGCAGAAGATTCTAAATCTAGTAGGAATTCCACAATCTATAGTGGTCAATATCTGTCAAGATGAGAACAGAGATGGTATCTGTGGAGTTACAGAGCTTCAAGCAGAAG
>NZ_JAACKB010000061.1 GCF_010892395.1 Sulfurovum sp. bin170 | reverse complement strand
CTCTCCAGCACCAGATTTGGATACAAACTCCGTAGCTTTTACCGCAGAGTCCAAATCATCTACGCTATAGAGTGAATCCCCACCAAAGCTAAAGCCCTGTAGTCGAACCTTATTTTTTGAAAAATCGGTCTGTTTAAATGTAACCTCGATGCCATTTTCCAAAACAAACGCATAGACTCCTGTCTTCTCATTATACTTTTTAGAGAGTATCTTTCTCTCTTTTAACTCCTTGTTCAGAAGTCTTTCAGGCAATTTCTCTGCTTTGCTATAGTCTGTTAGAGTCTCTTTTGAGCTACCTATTGTCTCTAGTGCATCCTGTTTAGATACATCCTTACCAGTGGTATTTATAAATCGTATAACTCTATTCTCTATAGCCAAAATTTCCCTATATTTAGCATTTATCTCATCTAGTTTAATATCTGCTATAAGCTCTTTTTTAAGCTTATATTTGTGGTCATAATCTACGAATATATAGTCATTTAATGCACATTGAACCAGAGAAGAAGCTACAGAAGATGACCTAATATCCGAGACTCTCTTATACTCTTTCTCATTTAAGGCAAGTTTATGTTTTTTGACAAGATTCAGATTATCTTCTGAAAATCCATACTTTTCAAAACTAAACATCATCTCATATAGCTCTTTTAGAGCCGATAATTCATTCTCTCCCCTATAGCTAACCGAAAACTTATAGCTACCTTTCTGACTACTAATATACCCATCTGCCAATTTTATAGTTGTAGCTTTTGGGTTATCTTTAAGCAGTTGCTCCTCTGCTTTCATATTGAAAAGATTATAGACCATAGACTCTATAATCCCTCTTCTCATATCATCTCTAGTTCTAGCATATATCATCTCATCAACATACTGCACCGATAGAGAGTTAGATGTCACCTCCTTGTCAGTGAGAGAGATAACCTGTGTATAGTTCATATCCGCAATCTCTCGTGATGCTCTTTTGTCACTACTGCTATTTTTCAGAGCAGAGAAGTGTTCTTTTATTAATCCTTCAATCTTAGTCACATTAAAATCACCAACAGCTACAAAGTGCATAAACTCTGGTCTATACCACTTATCATAAAAAGCTTTTGCTCTTTTGACAGATATATTTTTGACTATCTCTTTATCACCAATAGGCAGCCTATCCATAAATTTGGAGTCACCCAAGACCATATGTTTAGACCTATTATAGAGCCTAAGACCTACACTATCTCTGCTTCTAGCCTCTTCGAGTATAACCCCTCTCTCTTTATCAAACTCTTTTGAATTAAAGTTCAATCCACCAGCCCAATCCCGAAAAACCAAAAAACTCTTCTCTAAATTATCTTTTTCCAAAGGCACGGCAAGTTTATAAAGCGTCCTCTCATAACCTGTACTAGCATTAAGATGACTACCAAACTTCACCCCAATAGACTCTAAATATTTGATAAGCTCATTTTTCTTAAAATGCTTAGAGCCATTAAACGCCATATGCTCCGTAAAGTGTGCTATACCTTTCTGGTCATCATCCTCATCAATAGACCCAACCTTCACAAGAAGTCTAAATTCTGCTCTGCTTTTTGGTTTAGCATTCTGTTTTATAGTGTATTTGAACCCATTTTGAAGTCTGCCTTCAACCAAACTCTCTTCAGTAGGCAGATCTTTGGCATTGAGTGCCATTAACATACAGAGTAACGCAACCACCAGTATTTTTTTCATATATCTTATCCATTCTATTGTTTCTTGAAATTATGCCACATGATATTTAAGTTTAAGATAGGTTTTATTACTATCTGCAATAACTAGACTACTCTTACTTATTACGAATACGCGTCTGAACCCTCAAATATTACGAACATCCTCAACAGAGTAGTGATATACAATACATATTTTAGGTGAACTACCTCTAGCTAAAGAGCTAGAGGCTTCCTAACTAGCAAACTCCAACGAGTCTGAATTTGAAAGGCTTTCTGATTTATAGTCTTGAAGGCGAATTCCTAGCCCAAGAGACTCCAATCCCCTCCGTTCTATATTCTCACTGGCATTAATATCAGCATTAATCTCATGATGACACTTTAAGCACTTGAATTTAGATTGAGTCTTACGATTGTTTTTATCTTTATATCCACACCTATTACAAATTTGGCTTGTGTATTGTGGGTTAACTTTTACAAATAGTTTCTCATTAAGCATAGTCTGTTTGTATTGTAGCATCGCTACAAATTGATAG
>NZ_JAACKB010000462.1 GCF_010892395.1 Sulfurovum sp. bin170 | reverse complement strand
TTCATATCACCTTTTTAAAAAAAGGTGCAAAAATTAAATCTCAAATAGACGTTGATTTTTACTTATATTTGGTTGTCAAAGATCACTCACATTCACTCTCTTAGCCAACTCGGTTAAGGTCTCTGTGTTTGTGGACGCGTATTATAGCACCTAAAGTTTTATTTGTCAAGGGTTTTTTGTGGTTTATTGTATTTTTTTTGAAATTTCTTTAATTTTTCAAGTTTACTTACATTAAATAGGAAGTTTTTCTTAATATTAGTTGAGTCCCGTGAAAGATCTATGGATTACTGAATATATTATCTGTGAAAGGAGGTATAGTACAGCCCAGCAAGGACTGTACAAAAATAGTATCAGATAGAGAAGTGAGTTTAGATCTCTTCGGCAACCTGTACATCATAAAGAATATCATCCATCGGATGGCGATACATAGGCATAGCCAATCTTTTCTCATCAAGTACATGACCGATAAATCCGATTGTTCTACCGACGATGAAGAATGAGTTAAGTGTACCTGACTCGATAAACTCATTGATCTCCTCTTCAGAGTAGCCGAGTGCTCTCCACATATCAACCATAAGGATACCAATCGTACCATCAACATTGAGAATAAGATTCTCTTTTTTGGATGTTGTGAGTGCTTCAACTGTTCTTGCATAGTCAAGCAACGGTGTACTTGGGAAGTTTTCAGTTGCAAAGTCCATAAGACCCGTTACACGAAGATCTGGGTTCTTGAGAGACTTGATACGGTGTCCAATACCTGGAATTGGAACGCCCTGCCCCTTCATATATTTCAAGAATGCTTTTGGATCAAGACCATTATCATCTGCATATTTGAAGTATTGTGCTGCACCATCAATCGCGCCACCAAATCTAGGTCCAATAGTAAGAAGTCCTGTCACTAATGCCTCAACCACTGACTTGCCTGCTCTTGCTGTGACTTTTGCATTGTGCGCACCAGAAACCGCTGGACCGTGGTCAGCAACAGTTTTGATCACCGTTTCAATGAAATCTGTAGCCCACTTTGGATACTGTTTTTTGAACCATAAGAGTGCAATAACATCACCGATTCCTTTACCAGTATCAGGAGTAGCCACCGAAGAGATTGGGAATCCGGCATATGTAGCCTCTTCACCTCTATCGTCCGATATAGTACAGATAAATTGTTTGCTTCTTCTCACTTTTGGAACAGTGTTCATCTCTGGCTCTGGAATTGGGGCAATATCAAGAGAGTCAAATACCTCTTTGATTTTTGCCGGAAGATCATTGAATGTTGCTGGTACAAAAATACCTGCTTCAGCCATTGCATTGTTCTTATACTCAGCTGTTTCAGATTCAGCATTTGCAGATGCGCCCGCATGACCGAACTGTACACCAGAGTCATAATATTTAGCAATGGTACCGATACACCATGCAATAATTGGCTTAGTAATTCTTCCATCTTTGATAGCTTTAATCACTTTATACTCTTCAGTACCACCTACCTCACCCAAAAGAATCATATATTTAACTTTCGGGTTTGACTCCATTCTGAGGAGGTTGTCAATAAATACTGAACCAACAAATCTATCTCCACCAATCGCTACACCCTCTGCAATACCATCTGCGTTGATAGCAATAATATTGGAAAGCTCATTAAATAAGCCGCCTGAACGA
>NZ_JAACKB010000461.1 GCF_010892395.1 Sulfurovum sp. bin170 | reverse complement strand
GCATCTAACTTTTAAATGTGTTTCTTCTATCTGCTCCAATCAAGAGTCTCAAATTATTTTCAAAAAGGATGATATAAAAACTATAGCAAAGGATACGCAATCAAAAATTTTATCACAAAAAGTATATGGGTCTTCTCTGTCTTTTATGGTGATTTTAGCAAGTGAGGATTTTATCAATATGTTTAAATTGGATACAGATAAGCATATTGATTGATAATTTCATAATTAAGGAGCGAAAAAATGAAAAAAACAATACTATTCATAACATTACTTAGTGTTATGCTATCAAGTGAAGAGGTAAACTTTAGAGAATTAGCCAAACTAGCTAGTGAAGATTTGGGTAAGAACATCTTTATAGATGAGGATATAGAGGGTTATACTCTAGACTTCAATATACATGCCAAACTCAAAAGAGGTGAATTGTATGAGTATTTCAAGATAATGCTTACTGATAATAATATGTCTCTCCAGTACAATAAAAGAGGTGATTTCTATTTTGTGAGAGATATTATATCACCTATCAAGCCAACACCTCCACCAACTGCACCAAAAGAGATACACTCTGCTCTAGTCAAACACTATTATACTTACAAGATAAAAAATATCACAAATGTAGATGTATTAGACTCGTTAGAGATATTTGAGAATATAAAATATAAGTATCTCAAGCAGTCTGATATGATAGCCTATAGTGCTACTGTATCCCAACACAAAGAGATAAGAAGAATACTCAAAGCAAGTGATAGAAGTGTATTTGCAAAGAGTATCAAGATTACTATATTTAGCATAAACAAAAACAAGCTCAAAGAGATAGGCACGAGCTTTGAAACATTTGGCATTAATCTAACTACAAAGATAAGAGACAATCTATCTAGTAGCTCAACTAGTGTCTTGACATTTGGAAATGAATATCAAGTCAATGCTTATCTAAAAGCCCTAAATGTTTGGGGTGTTACTAGTATATCTCAGTCACCTACTCTACTACTCACAAATGGCATAGAGACAACATTGGAAAGTGTGGCTAATATACGCTATTCTTTGGGTTCTAGTTCTGTGAGTAATACAGTAGGAAGCACCACATCAGAGAATTATCAATACAAAGATGTAGGACTAAAAATCAACATAAAGCCAAAGATAAAAAAGAGTTTTGTATATCTTGATTTATCTCTCATAAGTGAAGATTTGATTAGCCTAGAAGAGGATAACCCTAGAGTAGTCAAGATAGCATACAAGAACTCATTTAAGGTCAAAAAAGGTAAACCACTACTACTTACTGGCATCAATAAGACCATCATCAAAAATCTAAAATCAAGCATACCATTTTTATCAGATTTACCACTAATAGGCTTCATATTCAAAGGCTCAAACAAGAGTAAAGAAGAGCAGAACATTAATATAATGATAGAGGTACTTTGATGTCTAAAACCTATGGACTAACAAAAGATGATTTAGAGTTTGCAAAATACAAGATGAATAAGCAAAGGAGTTTTTTAGAAAATAATCATTTTGTTACTAAGCACGGTGAGAAAAAAACACTCCTTGAACTCTCTTACTCTGCCAACTTATCAGAACGCTATTATAGTCGTCTTCTAAATAAGATTGATACTTTTACATCTACTTCTACTGCTCAAGGTCTTGTACCTATATTTCTTACATGTACACTTGACGGCTTTTTTAGAGATTTCAAAATTGGAAAGTTTGATAGGTTTGATGAATATACCCAAAAGCTGTATAAAAAGCATATACCCAACAACGATAGAAGTGGTCATTATTTTGAAGCTATTACAAAAAAGATAAAGCTTGACAATAAAGACCTGTACAAAATATTATCTCATCAGCTCCATAACTTCAATCGTTCTAGTACTCTGCAAGGGATTAGAAAAGATGGTGATAACTATACTTATATCAGAGTCACAGAGCCACATAGAGATGGTACGCCACACTTTCATCTCTTGATGTTCGTACCACAAGATAGAATATTGGATATAAAGATGGAATTTGAAAAGTTCTTTCCTGCTCCACAGAACCATAAAACCAAAAAGGGTGGAGGATATATATCTGATGGTATCAGAGAAACTAATGGTTTCCAAACAAATATCAAAAGTGCTAGTGCCTATATCTTGAAATATCTGCTAAAGAGTTTCATAGATGTTAAAAATCAAAATGATATAGATTATTTACAGTCTTGGTATATGCTAAATAGGATACCACGGCTAATCACTACTCATACTCTAGTTAGTCAAGAGGTATATCAAACTGCGTCTATAGTAGAAAAGGACTGGTTTTATCTAACTGAAACAAAACTAGAAGGACTATATGAGAGAGATGTAAAAAATAACTACTTCAAACTTGTAGATAGTAATAATAGGTCTATAACTTATCAAAACGGACTGCTAATACTATCCAAAGGAGATAAGATACTCAAACACTATGGAGAGTATAAATATGCTCCTAGGGTTGTTATCTTAAGAAAAATGAAGTTTAGTATAGATGAACCAAAAGAGTATAATATTTTAGATAGATATGAGATATATCAACCAAAGAAACAATATAGTTACTATATATGTAAAAACTTCAAAGATGGTTCTAGGCTTATTATTGGTATGGGTGGTGAGATGTATTTTACTGCTCCAGTTGAAACTCCTATTCATTGCTTCCCTGATGAGTATGATTTATATTATCTCTATGACGAGATAGTAGATATACATACAAACTTTGATAATCACTTGGAGTATTTAGTAGAGCAACACTCACCTAAAAAAATTCCACTCAAAGAATATCCAGCTTATGCACTTAATAATTATCAGTTAGTGACTCAATTTTATTCATATAATATTGAAGAAACTGATTATTTACGCTATATAGGTTTAAATAATGAGATTTCAGAAAGAGGATTATTCAAACTAGATAAGATAGATATTCTTGCATATCGTAAAGAAGAGAGATTAGCTATAGAAAAATATGGATTTTAAAAGGATATTAGATGGGTATAGAAATAGATATAGCGATAGCTTATATATTGGGTTCAAAATCACAAACTTTATATAAGCAAT
>NZ_JAACKB010000460.1 GCF_010892395.1 Sulfurovum sp. bin170 | reverse complement strand
TGGAGATTCCTGCAACATTTAAAACTGTTAGGGTACAGAAGATGGTTTCTGATGTTAAAGAGACTAAAACTCCAATAGAAGCAGAATACAAGATGGTTCAAAAGAGAAAGAAAATCTCTTCTGAAACTCAAGGATGGAAGAGAATCTTATGTCAGACAAATATGAATCAACAGGTGATTTTGAAGATTCAAAATGCTCTGAAAGCTAAAGGTTATAACGCTGGTAAAATTGATGGTGTTTTGGGTGGAGATACTAGAAGAGCAATAGATAAGTATCAAAGAGACAACACACTAGCTACTGGTGGAATCACTTATGAGACATTAAAGTCTCTTGGGATTAAGCTGTAGGGAATTATAACTTGGAAAACTCGGAATCGGAAGGCTCTGCCTCCGCTGTTCGGGAGTAAACTCTCCGTTTCCAAAATGTCAGATCTCACCACCCTCTGCATTTGCGATTCTCTCTATTAACTCAGATAAATATCCGTCCATAAAAAATTGACAAAACCTAACAGAGGTTAAATTTCATCTTGATAGCTGTATTATAGCATAAAATATTCCTCTATCTCACTACTAATAAGTTATGAATTGATAAAATATTTTATATCTTTTCATTGCATTTTTATCTTAATCTCTAAAACAAATCCGATATAATAAACCCTACACAGAAACAGGGAGAAAAATATGACATACACCATAACCATAGACACATCAAAAACTCAGAAAGCCATAGGAGAGCAACTATGGAAAGATTTAGATTTAGCAGACGATGTCCTACAACCTACCAACGATATTTTACCTATCGTGATACAGAGCAGTGATACCCAAACGCTACAACTGCCGTGGGAACTGCTCTATCATTCAACTTATGGTTCTTTGGCGACCAATCCACAGTTTACCCTTAGTCGGCAGATACCAGATGTTCCGATACTACAGACTCCTTTTGAGAAAAAGCCATTGAGGGTGCTGTTTTTTTCAACACTTCCTGATGATTTACAAGAGTCCGAACGGTTGGCTGTTGAGAATGAACAGGTGGCTGTTTTGGAAGCTCTGTTACCTGCTATCAAAGAGGGAAAAGTTGAGCTTCAGATACCCAATGATGGACGGTTTGAGAGTTTGAAACATCACATAGAGAAGTTTGACCCTCATTTGGTCTTTTTGAGTGGGCATAGTGGTTATGACAAGGGCAAAGGCTCTTTTCTTTTTGAAGACAAACGAGGGTTCAAAGTCGATATAGATGAAGAGCAACTCACCACGGCGTTTATAGGTTCTCATGTATCGTGTGTGGTTCTCTCTTCGTGTCAATCTGCAAAAGCTGATAAGCAGAGGCTCAATAGTGGATTGTTTCCTACTTTCTAAAAACTTGAACCACCCAAACCAAAGGCTCAACAAACCCAACCCTCACCACTTCACTCAAAAACTTATGCCGTGATAAAAAGTTAGCAATAGGTGGTGAGTTTCTGTAATAGAACTGAACAAATCGCTCTCCTAATAAGTTTGTTAAGAGCTTTTGGTCTCGGAACTCTTTTAGGGCTATTACTTTTGGAGCTGTTGGGGAGTTATAGACGGCTGTGG
>NZ_JAACKB010000459.1 GCF_010892395.1 Sulfurovum sp. bin170 | reverse complement strand
CGAGTACTATTTTTCAACCCTCCAACTGTTCCAAT
This sequence comes from Sulfurovum sp. bin170, assembly GCF_010892395.1. Classification (GTDB taxonomy): domain Bacteria; phylum Campylobacterota; class Campylobacteria; order Campylobacterales; family Sulfurovaceae; genus UBA1140. The sequence continues at coordinate 4,112 of NZ_JAACKB010000459.1, read as the reverse complement.
AAGCTTCACCCCTTGCGTAAACTCAATGGTATTCATATCTAGCCATGTGGAGTCATCATTCAAATCACATACCAAACTCTCCTCACAATATCTACTAGAGATAATCTCACCATTGCCATCAAATAGGTATTTCTCCTTAGAAATCTCACCTCTAAAATTTCCAGAGATAGAGAGGAAGCCTCCTTGGTTTGAAATTTCACCTATAGATGAACTATTATCATAATATATCTCCCCTTCATACTCCTCTTTGCTTTCCAATTTGGATGTGATTTCAAAAGTCTCATCTTTATCATTTTTTTCAATAATTTTTAGATGAAACTTCCCTCTATCAATATTAACTTTACTAGTAAAACTACTATCTACAAACATCTCTTTTTCACCACTATCTTTTTTGAAGTAATTGATACCAAAATCACTTTTTTGACTATTTGATTCATCAGAAAAGTAGCTAAATACACGATTTTCATCTTTTGACCACTTCAATATTTGTATTGAAGTCTCATCATCCCCCAATAGCTTTGAGAGAGGAGAGGTATCTATTTTTAAATTGTATTGATAATTTTCATTTTTACTATATTGGGTAAACTTTACTTCACCTAAAAATATAATTTTATCCTTTAGCTCATAGAGAGAGTCATCAATCTCCTCATTCACAATGCTACTAAGTTCTATAAAAAAATTATCGTTAAAAGCAAAAGAGAGTTCACCACTCTCAATAATACAAAGTTTATCTAATGCAGTTTTTTTACATCTTCTATCTATTTCTCCTATAACCTCTTCAATAAATAGAAGATTTATCTCCATCATTTTTTGACTCCACACTATCTCTTCAATATTACCCTTTAGACGATTATACCCCTGACTAATATTCTGTTCTACACTCTCTTTTTCTATCTTTTCAACTCTTTTATTTTTACTATTTTTCAATATTTCTGGTATCTTAACAGATATCTCTTTTGGTATCGTTATCTTATCTCTTGACCCTGAACTACCTGTACTGTCAAACATCGTTCCACAACCAAAAATCCCCAATAGTAAAGTCAGCCTTATAATTTTTCTAAACATCTCTATCCTCTTCAATCTTTTGCTATAATAGACTTCTTGCAAAACTCATTTGGAATCGGAGACTTTAGTCCCGAATATTACGAGGCTGAAGCCATCGGTTCCTAGTTTTGAAAGATATCTAATATAGAAACCATAGCAAAAAAAAATGAGAAAAAGATGTGCATGAACTTAAATGAACCCAAATACAAACTTCTATACATTGAAGATAACGCAACTACTCGGCTCTTCACCTCTATGTTTCTAAAACCACACTTCAAAGAGATATATGAGGCAGGTAATGGAGTAGAAGCAATCCAAATATACAAAGAGCAGAAGCCTGATGTAATTATTACCGATATAGAGATGCCACAGATGAGTGGATTGGAGTTTTGTAAAAAGATTCGAGAGGAGGATTTGGATACTCCCATCATCATCACCACTGCCTATACAAGTGTCGAGTATCTATTAGAGGCTGTAAGTCTAAATCTTATCAAATATTTAGGTAAACCTCTCAATGAAGATGAGCTAATGAAAGCACTGGAAGGCTGTTTTGAGCGGTTGGAGTCTCAAAATCCAAGTGTTATACGACTCACAAAAGAGATATATTATGACTCATTCAATCACTCACTTAGCATTAATGACAAAATTGTTCACATCTCTGCATCAGAGAGTCTGCTACTTGATATTCTTATCAAAAATCGTAATAGAGTGGTCTCCTATATTGAGATAGAGAACTTTGTCTGGTCGGATACCTATATGAGCCTAGATGCTCTTCGCTCTTTGGTTAGAAAGATACGAAAATCCATAGGAAAAGAGGTGATAGAAAATATCTCAAAAACAGGTTATAGAATAAAACTTTATGGATAGAGTACTAAAAGTCAAGCTACTACTAATAGCAATCTTTTCAGCTGTTACAGCCTATTTTTTTCATGCTGAACTCTTTATAAAAAGCACAGAGACCATTCACAACTTTGACAATATCGCATTTCTCACAGCCTCCATCTCTTTTGGTGTGATTATCTCTGCTGGTATCTATAATCTCTCTTTCTATTTCTATATGCAGAGTCGTCAATACCTATACTATGGACTTGCTCAACTCTCAACGCTCTTTTTTCTCATCAACCTAGATAGTATGTTTATCGCCCCTTTCGACGAAATATTTGGACTCAAAAGCATATCACTCTTCTACACAGCAGGAGCGTTGGTACTATTTTTCTCTCTACTTTTTATTCATGAGTTTATCAAAGATTACCATGTAAAAAAAGTAAACCAGCTTATCAAAATCATTCTATATCTGACTATTATAGATATTCTGTTTGCTATCTTCTTCTCTTTTAGTATCTTTACAAACTTCCTATTTATCCCTATATGGCTTGTCCTAAGCGAAGCAAATAGACTCATCAAAGAGAAAGATTTACCCTTCTATTTTCTGCTTACAGGGTGGTATATTGCAATATTTGTAGCACTAATTGAACATCTTGGATTTATCAAAATGATTGGCACTCCTTTTCCTTTTTTACATATCACTTTTGCGATAGAGTCCATCTTTCTCTCTCTTGCCATCTCCTATAAATTTAAACTGCTTGAGGAGAAGCAGAAAACTCAACAAGCCCTACTGCTACAACAGTCCAGATTAGCCAGTATGGGTGAGATGATTTCCACTATCGCACATCAGTGGCGACAACCTCTCAATATCCTCTCGGTTTTGCATATGAACCTAAATCGAATGCACAAAGAGGATAAAAATAGTAAAATAATACTCACCGAAGCAAACAAGCAGATAAACTATATGTCAAATACTATTGATACATTTCGAGACTTCTACAACCCCTCAAAAGCCAAAGAGAAGTTTAGTATCAAAGAGGCAACACACCATGCACTAGAGATTGTAGCCCATAGTTTAGAGATAGCTAACATAGAGAGAAGAGAGTTGATAAAAAATGATACCACTATCTATGGAAACCGAAATGAGTTCGAACAGGTTATCCTAAATCTGCTTAATAATGCTAAAGATGCTCTTATCGAGAGAGAGATAGAAAATCCATTTATTGAAATCTCTATTGGTGATGGAGTAGTTAGCATTAGAGATAATGCAAAGGGAATAGATAAGAGACATATTGATAAGATATTTAACCCATATTTTAGTACCAAACAAAATAGTGATGGGATTGGGCTTTATATCTCCAAGATGATTATAGAACAGGAGATGGGAGGGAGACTTGAAGTTGAGTCAGATAGTGATGGAACAGAGTTTACTATCACCCTATAATATCTGAACCTCCTCTTCCAACTCAATCTCAAACTCCTCAAAAACTCTCCCTTTAGCTAAGTCAATCAGATATTTAGCATCTTCAAATACTCCTCCACCATTATTTACCAAAAAATTTGAATGTATTTCACTCCACTGCATGGCTCCTTGGCTGACCCCCTTTAGTCTAACAGCCTCTATAAGTCGTCCTGCGTAATCACCTTTTGGATTTTTAAAAGCTGAACCTGCACTGGGAGTTTTTGGTTGATTTGAACGGAGGTCTTTAAGCTCTTCCAATAAGCTTTTGTCAAATCCTTTTTCAACTCTAAATCGTACCTCTGTCGCTACTCCACCGAGTTCTGCAAAACGATAGCCATGCTCTATATTATCTTTTGGTATCCATACGCCATCTATCTTTATAGAGTCTATGATATTAAAAATCTCATAAGACTTTACCCCTGCATTCATCGCAATCATCCCACCTAAAGAGCCAGGGAGTTTAGATATAAACTCAAATCCTGTAATATTATGTTTTTTGGCAAAGGAGACTATCTTGCCTGTTGGTGTGGCACAGCCTATGGTTAGTAGACCATCATCCAACTCTATAAAAGAGAAATCTTTAGAGAGCATCATCAATGGAGGAGGTGTAGGTGAGAGTAAAAGATTGTTAGCATGACCGATAATAACTCTATCGTTTGGTATCTTATCACCTCGTTCTAACATCAACACCTCTGTGGGTTGCCCTACTCTTATACTAGAAAATTTAGAAAAATCTATGGTTTTAAAAAACAAAATCTACTCTTTTATGTTAAAATATGAT
>NZ_JAACKB010000458.1 GCF_010892395.1 Sulfurovum sp. bin170 | reverse complement strand
GTCCTCATCCCCACATTTACATACCAAATATCTGCGATTGTCCAATAAATATTGATATGCTAATTTTCATTAAAATTTAGGCTTTTGTTTTATGTCGATTATTGTCGGGATGAGGGCAACCCGACCTACAACCCACATAATTAATGCGGTTTTTGGAATATGGAGTGTCGTACAAATTCACAAAGACACTTCATTCCTCTATGTTTAGTTAGATGCTCTAGATATTGACTATATGTCATCTCCTTATCATCCAAATAGGAGCGAAGATATAGTAGTGCACTCTCCATTCCATGCTCCTTTTCTATATCATAGAGCATCTTATATAGAGGTTCCATGATTTGTATTATTTTTTCAGGTGCCTGTTTCCCTTCTGCGACAAAGGAGACTACTCTGTTGTTATTATCTCTTTGTGGTTTCCACTCTAGCATAGTCCAGTAATACTTATTATCTTTTGTTTTGTTCTTTACTATCGCTTGTATTGGAAGACCATTGGAGATTACTTTCCAAACAATATCAAAGATAGTTTTAGGCATGTCAGGATGTCTCAATATATTATGTGGTTGATTTATAACAGATGCACCTTTGTAGCCATTAATCTTTGAAAATGTTGAGTTGCAGTATATTATATTACCTTTGGTGTCTGTTCTGCTTCTTATAACCTCTTGATATGCACATTTAATTTCATAGTCTACTATATTCATAGATACCTCCTAGTGAACTAATGTTTATTTTTAATTTTAAATATTATACTTTATTAATGCTTAGTTCTTTATATCTAAATGCAACTGTTGATCTCCTATCTCTAGCACAAGTCTCTTATTTGAAGTAGTAAGGGCTATTAGTTTAATAGTATTTTTATCTATAAAGCTAATATCCAAACTAGCAGGATACTTCAAGCTTCCGAGGGTATCATTTTTAGATTTTGGAGGAAAATAAAATATATTATCCTCTCCTCTATTAATATTAAAACTATGAGAATCTGCCGTTACACTTCGTATAGGAGTTTTAAAATCTCTTGTTTTGAACTGCCAAATTTCTCTTTTTAATTTTCCATCCGCCTCATAGACTGCTTTTACTCTATAGTTACTACTCCATGCTAGTCGTTTAAGAGGAAAGAGCGCATACTCAAATTTTTTCAATTTTCTATTTGGGTCACTCTCTTGACTATAGATTATGGTATCCTCTATTTCATTACTCTCCTCATCAAAGAGTTCAAAACTAATCATTTTGATAGTTTTAAAATAGGATTCGTTAAAAGAGATACTGATGGGAAAACCACTAACACTATACTCAGGAAGTGGGTCTGGTAACTCATCATAAAAGGCAGGAGGAATATCCTCTTGTCCAGAAAAAGGGTAGGTTATAATCTTGCTATTTCTATATCTATTCTTCTGTAGAGTTTCATTAAATAGAGTTAATTTTATTTTTTGCTTTTTATCTATACAGATATTTTCCATATATCTACCTTGTTTAACTTCACGCTTCTTTTTGCATAAATCTACTAGTTTTCGACTGCCCATATCATATACAAAAGCTGTTTGAGACCTATCGGTTTTGCTCTGTAGCACCCCTATACCAATCTCATCAATATGAAAATCCAAAAACCCAAAACGGTGATATATCGCAGCCATAAGACCATCTACTGACTCTTTGTATGTAAAGTTATTATTAGATATATTCTCAATAACCATTGAGGTCTCATAACCAGCACTCATACTTCTCTGCGAACCATATACACCTGTGAAACCTACTCTCTTTTTATCCTCATAGTGACCTATTAGACCATTTTTTATGAGATAAGAGGCGTGATTTTTAGCTGCACTCTCTAGTTTTTGATTAGAGACTAGTGGGATGAGACCAGCACCAACTCTAAGTCTGTTGAGGTAATGAAGTGTGCGTCTTTGCTCCATATCAATATCCAAAAGAGGTTCCTCTTTGATAATAATATTTTGACCTAGTGGAGTTGTTCCTGCTAGTAGATATACATATCCCGCAGAGAGTGCGACTAATCCCCAAACGGAAATACGAATTATATTTTTCATTGAAACAACTCCTTAATTTTAT
>NZ_JAACKB010000457.1 GCF_010892395.1 Sulfurovum sp. bin170 | reverse complement strand
TTATCAACTCAAAACAGAGTTCAAGAAGCTTCCACAGGATAGAGAGTATCTGCTCTATTGTGAGAGAGGGGTGATGAGTCAGTTACATGCACAGTACTTGAGGGACTCTGAGAGTAGAGAGAATGTTAGGGTTTATAGACCTTAGGAACCGATGGCTTTACAATGAATTAGCGAGGCTAAAGCCATCGTTTCCTTATATGCAATTGGCATTTTCGGAATCGGCGTGTTTACACCCGAACTATTTGATTCAAAAAAAGCTTAATTCAACGGCATTGGACTAAAGTCTCCGATTCTAAACGAGTTCTACAAAAACTCTAATATAAAAAATCATTATAAAGTAAATAAAACATGCAAAACCTAATAAACCTTTTGACTCAAAAAACTGCTTTAAACAGAAACCAAATTACCAATATTTTAAAACTCCTAGATGAAGGCTCCACCATCCCTTTTATCGCTCGTTATCGTAAGGAGATGACAGGTGGAGCTTCTGATGATCTGCTTCGTGACTTTCATGAGGTCTATCTCTCAGCAAAACGACTGCTTGAGCGAAAAGGGGAGATTGTCAAGCTTCTTATTGAGCGAGAGCATATGACGACTGAACTACAAAAAGCGATTGATGGTGCAAATACCATGACGACGCTAGAAGATATTTATCGACCTTACAAAGAGAAGAGAAACAGTCGTGCTTCTATGGCGATTAAAAATGGTTTGGAGCCATTGGCAAATATTTTGCAGTCAGCAAAAATGGATAAACGAGAGTTTGAGACCAAAGCCAAGCTCTTTGTAGAAGGTGCTGTAGAGTCTGTAAATGATGCTATCAATGGAGCCAAGGATATTGTAGCTGAACGCTTCGCTGACTCTGCAAAAGAGCGTAATATCCTCCGTGATATGACCCTAAAACATGGGATGATTGAGGTGAAAGCAGGAAAAAAGTTTGATGAACGAGGGGTCTACAAAAACTATAAATCTCACTCTGAACGAGTGGCTTATGTGCCGTCTCATCGCTATTTGGCTGTGCGTCGTGGAGAGAAAGAGAAAGAGTTATCTGTTAAAATCTCTATAGATTCGGAGCGATATTTGGAGACATTGAAGCGTTATAAGTTGCGTGATTATATGGGTAGCTCAAAGTCTATACTTTTTGAAGCCTACAGAGATGGGTTCAAACGACTATTGTACCCTTCGATTGAGCGAGAGGTATCGGCTCTGTTGAAAGAGCGTGCTGATTTGAGTGCTATTGGGGTCTTTGGCAAGAATCTATCACAACTTTTTATGACCCCACCTGTGACCAATAAAGTGCTTCTCGGAGCAGACCCAGCCTACAAAACAGGTTGTAAACTGGTAGTTATAGATAAAAATGGAACCTATTTAGATGATGCTCTTATATTTCCAACACCTCCAAAATCTGATTTTGAGGGTTCGCGTAAAGTAGTTTTGGATTTGGTCAAAAGGCATGGTATTGATGGGGTGGTCATAGGGAATGGAACCGCGTCCAAAGAGACCCAAGAGTTTTTTGCCAAAATCAACAAAGAGCTAAAGGGTGAACTGAAATATACGGTGGTTTCAGAGGCAGGGGCTTCGGTTTATTCTGCTTCCAAGGTGGGTGCAGAGGAGTATCCCAACCTTGATGTAACTGTGCGTGGAGCCATCTCCATCGCAGGGCGTGTGCGTGACCCTATGGCAACTTTGGTGAAGATAGACCCAAAATCTCTAGGAATCGGACAATACCAACACGATGTAGACCAGAAGTTACTCGAACGAAAACTTCAAGAGGGAGTGGAGAGTCTGGTCAATGGAGTTGGGGTGGATGTGAACTCTGCTTCTGCGTCGCTACTTGCTTTTGTGGCAGGTGTGGGTTCAAAGTTGGCGAAAAATATTGTAGAGTATCGCAAAGCCAATGGTGCGTTTAGGAGTAAAAAAGAGCTACTAAAAGTAAAAGGTCTAGGGGCTAAAGCCTATCAGCAGTTGGCAGGATTTATCCGAATTCGTGAGGGTGAGAGTATCTTTGACAATACTGGAATCCACCCTGAGAGTTATGCAGTGGCCTCAAAGCTTGAAAAATTTTCAGATGTCTCTGATACCAAGGCTTTGGCAGAAAAACTGGGAGTAGGGGAGGCGACGCTAAAGGATATTATCAAAGAGTTAGCAAAACCTGGTTTTGACCCTCGTGAGGAGTTGGAGAGCATACCTTTCAAAGATGATTTGACCGATATATCCATGTTAAGAGAGGGAAGCATCGTCTCTGGTGTGGTGCGAAATATTGCTGATTTTGGTGCTTTTGTAGATATAGGGTTAAAAAATGATGGGATGATTCATATCTCGCAGATGAGTCAGAAACGGATTTCACACCCTTTGGAAGTTTTGTCTGTCAATCAGTATTTGGCTCGGATTGAGGTGATCTCTATAGATTTGGAGAAGGGAAAAGTTGGGTTGAGTTTGAAGTCTATTTGATGAT
>NZ_JAACKB010000456.1 GCF_010892395.1 Sulfurovum sp. bin170 | reverse complement strand
TAGAAGATGTCAAGTTTGACCTTATCTATGGGGCATTTTTGGCTATTATCATCGTCTTTTTCTTCTTGCGAAACTTTACTATTACGATCGTATCGGCTCTCTCTATCCCCTCGTCTATTATGGGTACATTTGCACTAATGGACTATATGGGCTTTGACCTGAACAAGATGACACTCATAGGGCTGACCTTGGCTATTGGTATCATTATTGATGATGCCATTGTGGTCATTGAAAACATTTATAAGAAGTTAGAGTCTGGTATGGGTAAGTTTCAGGCATCTTATGAGGGTACGAAAGAGATGGCATTTGCTATCTTGGCAATTTCGGCTATGCTTTTGGCTGTGTTTATTCCTGTGTCGTTTATGAGTGGGATTGTGGGTAAGTTCTTTGAGAGTTTTGCTATGACGGTTGGGTTTGCTGTTATCATCTCATACTCTATTGCTCTGTCACTTATTCCTAGTTTTTCGGCTAGGGTTCTTAACAAAAAGCAGAGTTGGTTCTAGGGTGCAACCTAAAAAAAACCTAAATAAATATTATTAACTAATTTCTTCCTCCCAAAACTGCTTCCATCGACCATCAGTGAGGTTTACAGCTCTCAACTTCAACATACAACTAGCCCCAAGATGACTCCATCTAGCTCCTGAAATACATAATCTCTGTTTCACTAAAACTTTACAAGCACTTTCGGTTACACCTGAACCAATAGGAATGTTATTGTTTATCGCCTCTGCATAATTCATCTGATGATAGTGGTTAGTAAAATATGTAATAGCTTTTTTTAAATTCTCTTTGGTTTTCTTCGGAACTCTCTGTTTGCTCTCTAGCTCTTTCATCTCATTTAATAAAACAAGTGCTGAATCTTTATCATTTTTCAATCTATGACAAGCACTATCTAGCCACTCTTTTTGCTTTTGTTTATCTCTGAGGTTAATCACTTTTGAAGCATCAGCTAAATATTCACTAGCATGATAAAAATCTATTATTTGAGTCTCTACAAAATCTTCTAGAAAACTCCAATTATCTTTTGCTCCATCAGCAATACCAACAAAGTTTGCTGAAGATGGAATAATCTTGGAAATATCATTTATCTCTTTTGTAAATATCTCTTTGAATCTACCTTTTCCATATTCTGGTGCTTGGGAGGCATATATCGTATGTAACCTATTTCCATCTTTATCATAGAGAGAGATTGTTCCTACCATTGTCTCTCTCCATCCCTCATTACCAACGAAGCTACAAGTCCCATCTAGCCCTATACCCACTGTCACTATCTCTTTATCTATTTGTGGCAGTTTATACTCTATCTCATCTTCCATTTCAATATAGAGTCTTCCTGTGCGATATGATATATTTTGAATATAACTCTCCTCTAATTTCAAGCCGTGATTCTCTTCAAAATCTCTTACGACATCTACGGCTCCCATTTTTATATATTTGCTATTGATACTTCTTGCTAGTTTTGGAGTGGCTGTGTATAATATAGATGCTTTATCTTCTATTGGACAATAGCTCTTACCACTTGAAGATTTATAGATATTTCTTGAAACTATTGCAGTTCCATATGGTGTTTTATACTCTTTATTTACTTTTTTTTAAAGTAATCTTTTCACCATTCCTCTCTAGTGTATTCTCATCTTTATCGAGTTTCTCCATTGCATCTTTTGTTAATATTCTTCCTAGCTCATTAACACTCTTCTCTATATCTTCTTCTGTTTTTAAGAATTTCTGATTTTTACTCTTTGTTGGTACTTTGACTACAATATAATCTGAATCTTTTTCTACTATTTCTAAGTTCATTTTATCTCTTTTTGGTTTTTATTTTAGTGATATTTTATTTGTTGGGTGTTATTGCTTTTAATTAAAGTTGTTTTTTATGGTTTCTTTTAGGTTGCACCCGATAGAACAGAACCTTCTCTATCCAAGATAAACTTTTTAGTAAGATAAGATTCATAGAGTTGGGCTATGTTTTTGATCTGT
>NZ_JAACKB010000060.1 GCF_010892395.1 Sulfurovum sp. bin170 | reverse complement strand
GAAATCTCCACAAGAAGCTCCTCTATCTGCTTCTGATTATCATAATTCTCTTTTAGAGCCGTTAGATATGCATTAAGAAGTTTTGGAATATCATTATCTCTATCATCAGCCATTTTATTTTGAGCTGACTTATCTATAACATAAAGAGCAAAACCACTATCTAACTCCACCTCAAATCGCCTTCCATTGATAGTAAAACTAACTTTTTTCATAAGAACTCCAATTCTATTATGCTATTATTATAGCAATAAATTTGTGAATATTAGGGAATAGAGAGACAAAATGCCACCATTTAGAGTAAATAGCCCCTACAAACCAGAGGGTGACCAACCAAGAGCGATAAAGTTGTTGAGTAAATCAATAAAGGAAGGTAACCAATACCAAACCCTTTTGGGTGTAACAGGTTCTGGAAAAACCTATACTATGGCAAAGGTTATAGAAGAGACACAAAAGCCTACGCTTATTATGACCCACAATAAAACTTTGGCGGCTCAACTCTATTCGGAGTTTAGAACCTTTTTTCCAGACAACCATGTGGAGTACTTTATCTCCTACTATGACTACTATCAACCTGAAGCTTATATCCCAAGGCAAGACCTATTTATCGAAAAAGATTCATCCATCAATGAGGAGCTAGAGAGACTACGACTCTCTACAACAGCTTCTCTTCTTAGCCACAAAGATGTTATTGTAGTAGCTTCAGTTTCAGCTAACTACGGATTGGGTTCTCCAGAGGATTATAAAACTATTGTACAGAAACTAGTTGTGGGTGATGAGTATGCTCAAAAAGCTCTACTACTTAAACTTGTGGATATGGGGTATAAGAGAAATGATGATTTTTTTGATAGAGGTAATTTTAGGGTCAATGGTGAGGTGATAGATATCTACCCAGCTTACAATGAAGAGTTAGCTATCAGAGTAGAGTTTTTTGGAGATGAGATAGAGGATATTTATACCTTTAACACTCTTACAGGAGAGAAGAGAGAACACCTTAAAGAGGCTACTGTATATTCAGCAAATCAGTTTATTGTCTCAAAAGAGCGACTTGCTTTGGCTGTTAAAAGTATAGAAGAGGAGCTAGGTGAGCGACTGGCTTTCTATCAAAAAGAGGATAGGATGCTAGAGTATAATCGTCTGAAACAGAGAGTAGAGTTTGATTTGGAGATGATAGAGGCTACGGGGATGTGTAAGGGGATTGAGAACTACTCACGACACCTAACGCAAAAAAAAGAGGGAGAGACACCATACTCTATGATGGACTATTTGGAAGTGATGCATGGTCATGATTTTTTGGTAATTGTTGATGAGTCTCATGTTTCACTATCACAGTTTAGGGGGATGTATGCAGGTGATAGAAGCCGAAAAGAGGTGCTTGTGGAGCATGGATTTAGGCTCCCCTCAGCTCTTGATAATCGTCCACTTATGTTTGATGAATATATCGTCAAAGCTCCATATTTTCTCTTTGTCTCCGCTACACCAAAAGAACTAGAGCTTGAACTATCTACCACTATTGCAGAACAGGTTGTGCGACCAACAGGACTGCTTGACCCACCTATAGAGGTGATAGATAGTACCTATCAAGTCGAAAATCTTCATGACCGAATGAAACCTGTTATAGAGAAAGGTGAGCGAGTTCTTGTAACAGTTCTTACAAAAAAGATGGCAGAGGAGTTAACCACCTACTATAACGATTTGGGACTACGAGTTAGATATATGCACTCCGATTTAGACGCAATAGAGAGAAACCAAGTGATTCGTTCACTTCGTCTTGGTGAATTTGATATATTAGTTGGAATTAACCTGCTTAGAGAGGGGCTTGACCTACCAGAGGTGAGCTTGGTTGCTATTCTTGATGCTGACAAAGAGGGTTTTTTGCGTTCTACTACTTCACTGATACAGACAGCAGGACGAGCAGCTAGAAATGTTAATGGTAAAGTTTTGATGTATGCTAATAAAATAACTAACTCTATGAGAGAGACTATTGAAACTACGCAGGAACGACGAGAGAAGCAGATGGCTTATAATAAGAAGCATGGGATAACTCCTAAAACTACACTTCGTGAGCTTGATACAAACCTAAAGGTTGAGGATAGTGGTGAAGTTTATAATAAGCGTTCCAAGATGGATAAGATGCCTAAAGCTGAACGGCAGAGGGTTATCAAGGAGTTGAAAGCCAAAATGTTATTAGCAGCTAAGAGTTTGGAGTTTGAGGAGGCGGCAAGATTGCGTGATGAGATTGCTAAGATAAAAAAATTATAAATTGTCGTAGGTCGGGCTGCCCTCTGCCCGACATAATTTCGCATAAAATAATATTTATTTGATGTTTGTTTTCCAAAATTTATTTATTTAATTT
>NZ_JAACKB010000455.1 GCF_010892395.1 Sulfurovum sp. bin170 | reverse complement strand
TTTATCTTCACTATCAGTTTTTTTATCCTCTTTGTTCTCTTTAAAATGTAATACAATCCCTGCAATAGCAACTATCGCTCCAAATATCATTAAAACCATTTTATATCGTTCATCCATTTTTATATCCTCCCATTATAATTTTTTTAAGTTACCCAAATAACCCTTAGAGATAGTTTTTAATTATTAAAATATAATTGTTTCACAACTTTTTTGCTGTATAATTGTGATTTTATATTAAGGATTTTTAGATGAGAAGATTAATCACAAATATAATAGTAGTTCTATTACTATTTTCTATAGTTGGTTGTGGTGAGGAAGGCATTCCCTCCGTACAACCAGTAGCGAATGATATAGACAAGATAAAACGAGGTGAAGCGTTTTTTAAAACTTCTGAACAATTTAATCGCTACTATACTGATACACAATATATTTCAACCAAAATTATTTATGTAACACCTAATGGTGATGGAGATGGGAGTATATCTAATCCAATGTCAGTAGATGATGCATTTATTCAAATATCAGCTGGAGAGGAGATTCGTTTTCTTTCAGGTGAGTATAGTGGATGTTGGGAATTAGATATAAATAGGTCAGGAACTTATGATAGACCAATTGTTGTTAAAGCTGAATCTAATGTTAATATAAACTGTTGTAGTACAGGTAGAAAGGCTTGTTTTAATCTGGAGTATGCTAACTATGTAGCTATTGATGGATTTCATCTTATAGGTGGTGATTATGGGGTTCGCAGTGTAGGTGGCTATGCTACAAGTGAACATCAAAAAGGTATAGCAATACTCAATAACCATGGAGAGCATCAATACAAAGACCCCTTTTTCTCTGGTGGTTCAGATTGGATAGTTCTTGAAAGTAATATTGCTAATGGTGCAGGTGGTGGAGATGGGCATGGTATCTATCTCTCCAATGGAGGAGACTGGATGATTGTTCGTAATAATAATCTTTACAGTAATAGCAATTCTGATTTTCAAATCAATGCAGACCCAGCAAGTACCTGTGAAGGTAAGGGGATTACATATGATGATTCTCGATGTGATGGTAGTGCTTTGTATGGTTTAGGACAAGGTATTTCAGAATTTATATTGGTTGAAAATAACTATTTTCATCATAGTGAAGTTGGTCCAAATTTTACTTCTGTGCGTAACTCTATCATTCATAATAATATCATAGGTTTTTATAATCGTCACAACACAAGCTTTTGGCAGGAGAGTAATAACCCTAAACTTGGTTCTAGCAACAATATTATTGAGCATAACCTATTTATTGGGAATAATCGCAGTCATGTTTTGAAGTTTATTCGTAACTCAACCAATAATCAAGTTCGCAATAATATTTTACTTGGTATCTCTAGTGATAACCACTCTATCAACAACCATACACTACTCATAGAGCAGGATAATAGCACAGAATATAGCAATCTTTTTGAATCAAATTATCTTGTAGGAGGTTATTTTGAATATTATACACCTAGTGGAACCAATTCACAAAATAGTAACTTCAATATAAATTGGTTTGAAAATTTTCCTAGTGATAGGATGGGAGATATCTATAGCTTCAAACCAACAACTGATGCACCTTTTTTAAATTTAGGTCAAATGCAAAGCTCTTCTACTTTGGATATAACAGGAAATCCTCGTTCTAATCCAGTAGATTTAGGTCCTTGGCATGAAGAGACAGATAGTACAAATGGGCATAGTGGATTATTAAATAACTCAATAAAAAAGGAATAAAAATGTTTTTATCAAAACTTATAAAATACTCTCGGGTAGTAGTAGCTACACTACTCTTGACTGCATGTGGTAGTAGTAGTTCTACAGAAATAGATGGCAATGCAACTACATATATAGATGCAAACTCCACTACATCAGGTAACACCTCTACAGAAGATAAGATAACTTTAAAAATATATGTAGCAGGAGAGAGCATAGAGGAGTTTAATCATATGAAAACTCTGCCATTTAATGCTGATGGAACCCTAAATGGTACAGCCAATAGTAAAGATGAGTATGGTTGGATGGTTCCATTTGCACAACGACTTCAAATTCGTGATTCCAATCTAGCTGTGCAGTGGGTGGGAGCTAACTGTTGGTCAAATCAGAATACTTATGAGTGTTCGGATGCTACCTATACCAACTCGACTATTGGGCATACTTCAGCTCTAGCTGGTAGTACCATTGAGTCATGGCAAATTGTTTTTGGAGAGGAACTGGCAAATCAAGAACACTGTTATGATATTGCTTTTGCTTCACGAGGAGGAAATGACCTCAATATTGATTTATCAGCAACGACCTATGAAGCACAACTGAAAGAGTTGGTTTTAGATTTAGATCAGGGTTCAAACTGTCGTACCCATCCCATTGTCTATGTCACTGCTCATATGTTGGATACTGGTTCCATGAATTCTACGCATAGCCAATCTGATGTGGATGGTTGGTTAGAGAGACAGAAAGCTTATTATGTAGATATTACCAAACGGGTAGTCGATGATCTAAACAGCGATGGTAGAAATATCCGTTTTATTGATATGTGGACACCCATTTATGAAGATACCAAAAGTACTGCTTTTCCCACAGAGACATGGTGGATAACCGAAAATGGTGTTAGAAAACCTGATTTGGAGAAGATACATTTAGATGGGACTCAACATCCCGCAAGATTGGCTTCTATATTTATGGGAGAGAGTGTTGCAGATCAAATTAATATATCCGAGATAAAAGCTCTAAAGTGAGGTGATTGTTATATTAGACTTCTTACAAAACTCATTTGGAATCGGAGACTTTAGTCCAATGCCAATGAAATAAGCTTTTTTTTGAACCAAATAGTTCGGGTGTAAACACGCCGATTCCGAAAATGCAGATTGCATATAAGGAACCGATGGCTTC
>NZ_JAACKB010000059.1 GCF_010892395.1 Sulfurovum sp. bin170 | reverse complement strand
ATATTTTTAAAATGTTTTTTTAAATTTTAAATACCATTTGTTTGGTCGGTGTTACCGACCCTACGCGATATAATGTGTTCCCAGTGATTTCTTGCGTTTTAATGCTGCTTCTACAATTGCTGAAGCGGTATTTAATCTAAGCTCTAAGAGTCGTCCAATATCTCTGTTTTTCATATCAAAAATAACATTTTTTGCCTCTAAAAGAGCTTTTTTTGTTCTGATAATTCCTATATCATCCCACATGATTTTTCGTAGTCGATGCTTATATACTTTATCATTCTCATGATGAACAATATTTTTGTACTCTTTATCAAAAATTGGGGTTGAAACTTCTGTCTGCTCTTTGGATAGTAGATGGTCAACTGCTCTTTTGGCAAAAACTACACCCTCTAGCAGTGAGTTGGATGCCAAACGGTTTGCACCATGTACTCCTGTTGAGGCGGCTTCACCGATAACATACAACCCATCTATCCCCTCTACACAACCATCTGTATCTGATTTGATTCCACCTACTGCGTAGTGAAATGCTGGTGAGATAGGGACTCTATCTTTTGGAAAACTGTAACCAATCGCAGCAAAACTTCTTGTGATATTTGGAAACCTCTTTTCAAACCACTCCTCTTCAAACATAGAAAAGTCAAGATATGCCTCCTCTCCTGTTTTGCGTTTGTGGTCAAATATCGCACGGCTTACAATATCACGACTAGCCAACTCCCCTCTCTCATCATAATCAAAGAGAAATCGCCTCCCATCCTCTGCCACTACAAAAGCACCCTCACCTCTTAGTGCTTCGGTGAGCAGGAGTTTTCTAGCAAATGGAGTCTTGACAAATACTGTTGGGTGAAACTGCATCATCTCCATATCAACTAACTCTATCCCTTTTTCGACACAGATACCATGAATATCAGCAGATACTGTCCTAGAGTTTGTGTTATATGCATAAAGTGAACCAACTCCACCAGAGGCGATAATCACATCATTTGCATAGATAGTCTCGTGCCGATAGTTGACTAGTGCTTTTACTCCAAAACATCGCCCATTTTCAATCAACAAATCATAAACAAGGGTGTTTCTCTGCAACATATGCTTGTTCTCTAGCATCATAAAGTAGTGCATATAACGCCCAGTTGCATCTCCTCCTGCATGAACAATTCGCTCTGCTGAATGGGCTGCCTCTTTTGTGTAGAGCAGATTTCCACGCTCATCACAATCAAACTTCATACCTTTGTCGATAATATCTTTGGTAGTAGCAATAGAGGTGCGACTCATTATCTCTACTGCCTCTTTGTCATTGTGAAATGCTCCTGCTGCCATTGTATCTTCGACATGAAGTGCAATATCATCTTCGTCTAACGCTGTTACCATTCCACCTTGGGCGTAAAAGGTGTTACACTCCCATGGAATATCTTTGCAAACTACTAAAACTTTTTTGCTTTTTGGTAGATTCATGGCGGCATATAGTCCTGATGCACCTGCACCGATTATTAACACATCGTATTTTTTCACTGTTTTACCCCTTTTTGTTCGGTGTTACCGAACCTACATCTGCTTTCCAATAAGGGTCGGCTTTGTATCCACACCCTGATAGTAGCAAAAAGCTAAAAGATGTTATAATCAACACATGAAAAAAGCTAACTCTATTCTCTCTCATATTCTTCACCTACCTCAATTTAAAACACTTAAGAGCCACTACTGCTATCAAAAGTTTATATCACTTCTCAACCCAAGATTTCAAAAAGCCATCGCCTTTGTCTATGTGCGACAAGATACACTCTTTGTTGCTCTTTCACACCCTGGGTTTAAAATGGAGCTTAATTATAATAAAGATTTATTAAAAAATCTATTAACAATGTTGGCAAAACATGATGAGAAGTGCAAATCTCTAAAAGTGAGTAAGGTGGTACTATTTAACTCGAAGCATAATAGTATAATAAGAGAGAAAAAGATAGAGGATACAGTTCCACATTATGAGGAGATGGCTTGGGGAGAGTTTACTATAGAGAGTGAGGATAAAGAGTTAAGGGAGGCTTTTGAGAAGATTAGAGAGTCTATTGAGCAACAGATATGATAAAAACTATACAAAACTTACCAACAGAAGCAGGGGTCTACCAGTACTTTGACAAAAATAGTCGATTACTTTATGTGGGAAAAGCCAAAAATCTCAAAAATAGAGTCAAAAGCTACTGGCGTTTTAGTCCAAAGTTTCATCCTAATCCTAATTTGAATATTAGAATTACGAGAATGTTGGAACAGGCTGTTAGGGTTGATTATATTGTAGTTGATAGTGAGACTGATGCTCTTGTGCTTGAGAACTCACTTATTAAACAGCTCAAACCTAAGTATAATATCTTGTTACGAGATGACAAGACCTATCCATATATCTATATAGATGAGAGTCAAGATTTTCCACGATTTGAGCTTACACGCAAGGTTGTGAAAGGGAAGAGTATCTCCTATTATGGTCCTTTTCCAAATGGTGGCAAAGTGTTGCTTGATACGCTTTATGAGGTCTTTCCATTGGTACAAAAAAAATCTTGTCTGCGTGGGGGAAAGGCTTGTCTTTTTTATCAAATAGGCAGATGTTTGGCTCCTTGTGAAGGGAAAGTGTCTGTTAAAGAGTATCAAAAAACTGTTGAGAATGCTAAAAAAGCTATTATAAAACGGAGTATATTGGTAGAGATTTTAAATGATAGGATGATGGAACTTGCTATCGCTGAACGCTTTGAAGAGGCTACTACTCTGCGTGATAATATCAAGACTATTCAGGCGTTGACTATTAGCTCAAATATCGACTTAGCTAGGCAGGAGGATATGGATATATTTGCTATAATCAATGGAGATACCAAGGGGGTAATTGTTAAACTATTTATGCGTGAGGGGAAGATAATATCTTCGGATTTTTCTACCTTTAGAGGGGTGGATATATATGATGAGAGTGAGGCTTATAGACAGGCTTTGTTGGAGTTCTATAGCTATGACTCACCACAGATTTCTAAGACGATATTGGTAGCACACCCTTTTGATGACCAAGAGATGGTGAGCCAACTACTCTCTGCTAGATTTTCTAAAAAGATAGAGATAGCACACCCTAAGATAGGAGCAAAAGCTAAGCTTGTTAAACTAGCAATAACAAATGCCCATGAGATTTTGAAACAAGAGAGTAGGAAAAAAGAGGAGATAGAACCTAAAATATCTACATTGTTTGAATTAGATTTAATTCCTTATAAAATTGAAAGCTTTGACAACTCACATATGATGGGAGTTGCTACTGTTGGTGCGATGGTTGTTTGGAGTGAGAGTCGTTGGGATAGAGCTTCATATCGTAGATATGCACTAGAGGCAAAAGATGAGTATGGTCAGATGAGGGAGATGCTCTCTAGGCGTATTGCAAATTTTGCAGAGAATTCACCTCCTGACCTATGGATACTTGATGGAGGAGATACGCTTTTACAACTGGCTTTAAGACTACTTCGCAAGGCAGGAGTGACTCTTGATGTTATTGCGATAGCAAAAGAGAAACTTGATTCCAAAGCTCACCGTGCAAAAGGTGCAGCAAAAGATATTATCTATACCAAAGAGTCTGTTTTTGAGCTAAAAACTACAGACAAAAGACTGCTGTGGGTACAGAGACAGAGAGACGAGGCACACCGTTTTGCTATAGCCTATCATCAAAACAGAAAACGGAAAGAGGATACAAAAAATTCACTACTTGAAAAAAAGGGAATTGGTCCTGCAACAATCAAAAAACTGGTTAACTATTTTGGAACATTTGAGGCTATAAACCAAGCAAGTTTTAATGAACTTTCAGT
>NZ_JAACKB010000454.1 GCF_010892395.1 Sulfurovum sp. bin170 | reverse complement strand
GAACCAAATAGTTCGGGTGTAAACACGCCGATTCCGAAAATGCAGATTGCATATACGGAACCGATGGCTTCAGCCTCGCTAATTCATTGGCATTGGGCTAAAGCCATCGGTTCCTAGTTTTGCAAAATGTCCAAAGGATTCAAATCGTCATGATAAAAAAAATAGGACTCTATATCGCTACTCTTCTTCTCTTCAATGGATGTACAGGCAAAAATCTTATCAAAAAAGAGAATCAAGAGAGTGCATTTATCGTCATCAAAACAGCTACTATGAAGTATGCTGATATGGGCTTTATATACAAAAGTGACTCTTTTGTAAAGGTGGAAATCTATAGCATGGGGCAACCTCTGGTTAGTTTGGATATTAATCCTGTAAATGTCTGTATGTCAACATTTGAGTGTATGGATAAAAAAGATTTTAATGCCAAAATGCTCTCACCTAACTACCCTGAGACTCTTCTTGAAAATATATTTAGGGGTGAGCCTATATTTAATAAAAAAGGATTTGAAGAGAACGCTAATGGTTTTAGTCAAAAGTTAAAAAAAGATGATAAATATGATATAACTTATTCTGTTATAAGTGGAAAAAGAGTTTTTCGTGATAAAATAAATAAAATAGTTATTAAGGTAAAAAAACAATGAAGTTTGTAGGTGCACATGTTAGTGCAAGTGGTGGGGTGGATAATGCTCCACTCAATGCGATAAAGATAGGGGCAAAGGCTTTTGCTCTTTTTACTAAAAACCAGAGACAGTGGGTGGCAAAACCTCTTGAAGAGAAGATGATAGAGAGTTTTAAAGCTAATCTCAAAAAATCGGGGATAGAGCCAAAATATGTGCTTCCTCACGATAGCTACCTCATCAATCTTGGAAATCCTGATATAGAAAAGCTAGAAAAATCAAGAGAGGCTTTTATAGATGAGCTGATTCGTTGTGACCAACTGGGATTAAAACTACTCAACTTTCACCCTGGTAGTCACTTGGTCAAGGTAGGTAAAAAAGACCCAGAGTATGCTGATAAAATCATGGAAGCAGAGCTTAACTGCTTGAACTTGATAGCAGAGTCGATGAATCTAGCTATAGAGGCTACTAAAGATTTGGATGTAAAATTAGTTATAGAGAATACAGCAGGACAAGGCACAAATCTAGGATATAAATTTGAGCATCTAGGTCATCTAATTAATAAAGTAGAGGATAAGAGTCGAGTGGGTGTCTGCTTGGATACCTGTCATACATTTACTAGTGGGTATGATTTGCGTACACTAGAAGCGTATGATAAGACAATGGATGAGTTTGAGAAATTAGTAGGTTTTGAGTATCTCTGTGGGATGCATATCAATGACTCTAAACCAAAACTTGGTAGTCGTGTGGATAGACACCACTCTTTGGGTGAGGGTGAGATTGGATGGGATGCGTTTAGGTTTATTATGAATGATTCACGGATGGACGGTATTCCACTGGTTTTGGAGACGATTAACTCTGATATTTGGGATAGAGAGATTGAAGCGTTATACAATTTAATAGAGGAGGTGTAGTTGAAAAAAATTGAGGTAATATTTTCGTAGGGTGCGATTGCTATCGCACAAAAAAGATGGTGCGATAGCAATCGCACCCTACAGGATTCACAAGGAGGAAACATGAAAAATATAATACAAACAGTAGCACTTATAACACCACTACTTTTTATAGGTTGTGGTGATGGTTTAGACAATCCAGAGGAGAGCGTAAAAGGTGGAGAACTAGTAGTAGACTTCTCTGCTGTGCAGATGAAAAAGTCACTAATGGCAAAAGGTGCAGTAACAGATAGTACAACTGTATTTGGATACAAAGCTTATAAAGTACCCTACACAACAACCGATGAAGAGGGAGTTGAAGTAGAGGCTTCGGGTCTGTTTGTAATCCCTACAGGTATGCCACCTGCTGTTGGTCAGATAGGTCTTTCGATGGTAAGTGATGACCACGGAACCATCTTTGCTAATCTTGATGCACCTACCACAGGAGCGGTAACTTATGGCACACCTATTGGTTCATCTATTCTTTTGACATCTATCGGTGGTTTTGCAACATTGCAACCTGACTATATCGGTTTTGGTGACTCTAATGACCACTACCATCCATTTATACTCAAAAAATCTCTCGCATCTGCCTCTATTGATTTTATCAAAGCAGTTAAAACATTTGCAACGGACAATAGCATTAAATTAAATGAACAGCTGTTCTTGACAGGTTATAGTGAAGGTGGTTACGCTGCTATGGCAACGCTTCAAAAGATAGAGGCAGAGGGAGAGTTAACTGTCACGATGGCAGCACCAATGGCTGGACCTTATGACTTGAATGTTACTGCATTTGGTGTTCTCTCACAACCAACACTATCGGTTCCATCATTTATGGCAAATATCGGTTATGCTTATGGTGAAGCTTATGGTAAAGAGCTGTCAACTATTATCAATGAACCATATGCCTCTAAACTACCTACTCTATTTGATGGCTCAATAGCTAGAGACCTGATTGACCCAGAGTTGACAACTAAGACAGCAGGAGATGATGGACTCTTTACCGCAACATTTGCAGGTAATTTTTTTGCTAGTTCAGAGCATTGGTTTAGAGAAGCTGTAGTAGAGAACTCTGTTCATGCTTGGGTTCCAAAGACCTCTGTCAGACTGGTTCATTGCAAGAGTGATGATGTTATCCCTTATGGAATTGCACAGATAACAGAGGGGACTATGAAAGCGATGGGTGCAGAGGATGTCGCACTTATTCCAGTTGAAGCAACTCTTGGTCTGCCTGAAACTATTGGACATAGTGAGTGTGGAACACCTGCATATCAGCTGACAACAAAGATGTTTGCTGATGTAAGAAAAGCAACCATTGGGTATTAGGATGTGAGTCACTTTTGACTCGCTCCCATCGCTCCTGCGTGGGAGTGTATATGAGAGTTTATGATTCTATGGAGTTTTGACACTTTCTAGTAATTATAACTCTTGTATGCATTCCCACCGAGGACGGATGGGAACGAGTCAAGCTTTAGTGACTAAATAGAGTATGGACTCTGTTCATACTCTATGAGAATCTACTATAAGGATAATAAATGAAAAAGATAATAACACTAAGTGTAGTAACAAGCTCTTTGGTTCTAGCAGGTGCATACAAAGTACCAGAACAATCACTCAACTCTATGGCACTGGGTGCGGCGTATGTGGCACATACTGATGGAGCAGATACAGCCTACTTTAACCCTGCCAATATGGCATTTTTGAAATCCGACAAGCAGTTTATGGAGGTAGGACTAACATGGGCTCATCTACCAAGCAACGCATTTGAAGGACACCAAGCTTTTTCAGCAACAGAGGTCTATGGTGCTAGTGGAGGTTCAGTGTGTGAAGACCTACATCTGCCATTTATACATTATGTCTCTAAACCTCTTGGTAATGGTCTAAGATGGGGTGCAAGTTTGACTGTCCCAGGTGGGCTTACCAAAAGATGGGAGACTCCTTATCAGAAACTATCAGCAGAGGAGTTTTCACTAAAGATTATTGAGGTAAACCCTGTAGTCTCATACAAAGCTATGGACAACTTAGCATTTGGTGGTGGTCTGCGATTAATCTACTCAGAGGGAACTGTATATAGTGATGGTTCAGGTACAACTAAACCTATCAAGAGAGAGATGGAGGGTGATACAATAGAGTATGGATATAATCTAGCCATGACCTATAAGCCAATGCCCTCTGTAAATGTTGCAGCAACCTATCGCTCCAATATCGACCTCGACGAAGAGGGAGAAGCCAATCTCTATATGGGAGATATGGGTCATCAGTATAGTGCGGAGGTTAGCGTTCCTCTTCCTGCTGCTCTAAACTTGGCTGTTAGTAAGACTTGGTCGGACAGATATACGCTAGAGTTTAATTATGAGAGAACCTACTGGTCAGCTTATGAGGAGTTGGATTTCAACTACGGTTCTGCTATCCAACCTGCCTCACTGGTTCCTATTTTTGATACACCAAAAACCAAAGATTGGGAAGATACCAATACCTATAGACTTGGTGCAACCATTGATTTTGATAATATCACGCTAATGATGGCATATTCTAAGGATGAGTCACCTGTTCCAAAAAAATATCTAAGCTATGAGCTTCCTGATAGTGATGCCAATATCTACTCTATTGGTCTGCGATTTGATACCACCAAAAATCTCTCTTGGGGTTTTGCGTATCTATATGATGATAAAGAGGAGATAACACTAAATGCTGGTGAGAATGACAATGGAATCATAGGTAAGTTCTCTGGTGGTGGAGCTCAGCTATTTACCGCAGGGTTGAGTTACGAGTTCTAAGATGGAGTACGCATTTAATAACTTCTATGACCTCATCAACACCCAAGCTAAAAATATAGGGCGAAAAACTGCCCTATTCGTTGGTGATGAG
>NZ_JAACKB010000453.1 GCF_010892395.1 Sulfurovum sp. bin170 | reverse complement strand
CTACTGTTTTGAAATTGAAATATTGTAGGGACAATGGCACTGCCTTGTCCTAATAAATCAATAACAATATTCTTAATTCATTGGCATTGGGCTAAAGCTATCGGTTCCTTATATGCAATCTGCATTTTTGGAATCGGAGGCTTTAGCCCCGAAAGAGACGAAACTAAAGTTTTCGTTTCCTAGTTTTGCACGAAGTCTTAAATTTTTTCAAAATTATACTAGATACTACTTACTATAAACTTGCTGACCTATCTCTCTGTATCTTCCATAATAGAACTCAACAAAATCCAAAATCTCCTCTTTTATAGGAAGATATACCCCATCTACTTTTTTGGTATATTTCGATAGATAAAAATTGGCATCCATCTTATCAATATAGTTTTGTGCTAAAAATCTGTAAGTTTTTTGATAAGCATCTCTCATCTTATCATACTTATCATAATCTATTATAATCTGCTCGTCATAAGAGATAATACCTGAGCTAAATAGAATATCCAGATGGATAAGCCCTTCACAGTAGTATGGTAACACCTCACCAACTTCACGCCAAGCCATCAACCCAACAGCACGAGATACCAAATCATCTACTATATGTTTTTTTAGTTCATCTTTTTCACTCTCAAAAAATGCCATAAGCCCACCAGTAGTAGCTTTGAACTCCTCTATATTTTTGAACTGTCCACTAGAGTTCATCACCATCTCTGTATCACCATCTATCCACAAAATGTGTCCAAACTCATGACCGATAGTTGATATATCATATATCTCTTGCCACAGCTTAGGATTGGTCTCTATAAGTTCTCGCCGTTTTTTTACAAAATTCAAACCCATAGTCTCAACAGAGAGTTGCATAATAGGTTTTGCCTTTTGACTCTCCATCACAAAATCACTATAAGCAAATATCTTCTTGCCAAGTTCTGCTGAAACCTGTTCATCATTGGGTACCACCTGAGCCGAAAACAGACCATTGAACTCTGCTGCATAGTAGAGCATAGGTTGACCTATATAGAGTTGTGTCTCATCTATTTGCATCGTATTCTTTTCCATAGTAGAGATAATGTCACCATCTATCTCATCAGCTAACTTTGCAGAAAAACTCTTGATACTCTCTCGTGTCACAGAGCCACTTTGTAGTTGTGGATTGACTATCCTCAAATCCCACTCCAACGCAACAGCTTTCCTAAAGTGGTCTTCATAATACTCCAATGGATGACCCACTTGTATAGGGGTTGTAATCTTCATCCAAGCTCTATCGACATTTGCCCAGTGACCAATAAGCTTTTTAGGCTCTTTTATAGATAGAGCTTTTTTAATAGCTACAAAATATCGTATCCACTCATCTTTTTGTCCAAAGACCTCATCGCTCTCTATACTTAAATCTTCGATAGAATCCTCTATCACAGAGACTAGTGCAGAGACTTCATTGGGAAAAGCATCACAGTATGCGGTACTTCTATAGTGACCTATCTCATCTTTTACCAAAACAGAGTAACATCTATCTCCAACAGCTCCATTTGGGTTTAAATCCAACAATCCGTCATCTTGAAGCATTTTAAATATAGCTTTCTCATCACCATCATACTCTTTTAACAAATCACGATTAATTCCAGAGATAATATGTGCCGTCCAAGCTGACTGCCATCTGCTCATAGATTCACCAATATTATGCACACCCTCTATTAGAGTTCTGTAAAAAGGTGTCAATAGATTTTCAGATTTTATCCATGCTATTAGATACTCATGTCTAAGCAGGTGCATCTCTTTGACAAAGAGATACGCTTTCTCTTTTTTTGCAATTATCTCATCTTCACTCAAACCCTCTTTTTGAAGTACCTGCTCTAGGGCATCTTCACGCAGATTGATAAGGCGTGTTAGAGCGGCCATGGTCGTATCGCTATTTATAGGAAGTGAAAGTTGTGATAAAAAGCTATTAACTAAAATCTCTGCTTTAGCATGTTCACCATCCAAGAGTCTGTAGTAGCTATTTAGCTCTTGTTGTCTATTTTGAAGTTCATCATATATCTTTTGTAAATCTAGTATAAATTGTTCTCTCATCTTTTCCCTTTTTATCGGAGTATACCTTTTAAATAATATAGGATTTTCCTTTAGTTTTTGTTTAGTTTTCAGTCCAATATATGAAAGATTTATATATCTAAAACAGTTTAAGTTAGAATATAATGCTTTATTTTAAAGCTAAAAAAATTAAATGTTTTTTTGTTGTTTTGAGTTTAAATAGTCATCGTATCTGAAATATTCTCACCACCCCCTAATCACATTTTAGATATAATCGCACGAATTTTGCAAAAATATAATTTAGTGAGACCAAACAGTGATATTTGAACATGAGATACCAAGCAAAAGCAAACTGTACTTTGGACAGTCGGCTAAGATAAAGCGAGAGATAGAGGCGATATGTGCTGATACTCTATATAGTGAGGGGTATGAGGAGATAGTGACACCACTGTTCTCTTATCATCAACATATCTCTTTTGAGGATGAGAAGCCACTTCTGCACCTGCATGATGAGCATAACCACACAGTGACATTAAGAGCAGATAGTACGGCTGATGTTGTTCGGATTGTGACCAAGCGGATTGGACGGACTGCTGATTCTAAAAAGTGGTTTTATATACAACCTGCTGTCTCCTATCCTACCAAAGAGCAGTATCAGGTGGGTGCGGAGATTATAGATGGCTCTTTTGATGAGGTGGTTAATATCGCTTCAAAATTAGTTAAAAAACTGGAGCTCGAAGCTCTATTACAGATTTCAAATATGCGTATTCCTATACTTTTGAGTCAGAAGTATGGTGTTGATTTGGAGCTGTTGCATGATACAAATATTGAGTCTATTCTGAAACTTGATACTCCTTGGATTTCTAAACTAGTGAGAATTCATCGTCCTGTTGATTTGGATGATTTGAATGGGATTCCAGAGGATATTCAAGCGGAATTACTTTTGATAAAAGAGAGTATAGAGAAGATAGATTATGAGCCTGTAATTGTTGCTCCATTGTATTATGCAAAAATGCGTTATTATGGTTCATTGACATTTAGAATGTTTCAAGATAATGAGCTGTTGGTTCGTGGTGGTGACTATAGCATCGAAGATGTTGATGCATCAGGTTTTGCTCTCTATACTGATGAGTGTATAAACCAAAAAATGAGAAATATATAAGGAGTTGGAATAGAATGAGTAGAGCAGATTTAATAGTAGGACTACAGTGGGGAGATGAAGGAAAAGGTAAGATTGTTGACCATATGGCACAGACTCATGATTTTGTCTGTCGTTTTGCAGGTGGACACAATGCTGGACACACTATTGTTGTTGGTGATAAAAAATATGCGTTGCATCTGATTCCATCAGGTGTTTTGAACCCAAAAGCAAAAAATATTGTGGGTAATGGGGTGGTTCTATCTCCTGTTGATTTTATCAAAGAGATGGTGCAGTTTGACAACCTAGATGGGCGACTTTTTATCTCTGATAAAGCACATATGCTTCTGCCATATCATGCACTTGTTGACCAAGCAAAAGAGCGTTCAAAGGGCGAAAAAGCTATTGGTACAACAGGGAAAGGTATTGGTCCAGCGTATGGTGATAAGATTGCTAGAGTTGGTCATAGAATGGGCGAACTGCATGATACTGAAAAGTTGGCTACAAAAATTATTGAGTTTTTTGAACAAAATTCTGCTATTTTTGATGTTATGGAGATTGATATTCCTAAAAAAGAGGAGTTAATAGCTGAACTTGATGGTTATGCTAAGGTTTTGATTCCACATATTACTGATACGACTCAACTCATGTGGAAGATTTTGGATGAGGGTAAAAAGATACTATTAGAGGGGGCTCAGGGAACCATGCTAGATATTGACCACGGGACTTATCCTTTTGTCACTTCATCAACAACAGTTAGTGCTGGAGCTTGTTCTGGTCTTGGGATTAATCCTAAAGATTTGGGCAAAATTACAGGTATTGCAAAAGCTTACTGTACTCGTGTGGGTAATGGCCCTTTTCCTAGTGAAGATTTTGGTGATAATGGTGAGAGATTGCGTAAAAATGGTCGTGAGTTTGGAACAACAACAGGACGACCACGGCGTTGTGGTTGGTTTGATGCTGTGGCTATGAGACATGCTGTTAGAGTCAATGGTGTTGATCAAGTAGCATTGATGAAGCTTGATGTACTTGATGGATTTGATGAGGTAAAAGTCTGTGTGGCGTATGAGATTGATGGAAAAGAGATTAATTATGTTCCTTATGATTTAGATGATGCTGTGCCTGTTTATAAATCCTTTGCAGGGTGGGATAAGACAGAGGGTTGTAGAGAGTTTGACGAACTTCCTGATACAGCAAAAAGCTATATTCAAGCTTTGGAAGAGATGATAGGTACAAAAATGGGAATTATCTCTACAAGTCCAGATAGAGAAGATACGATTATTCGTGCGTAGGGGTAGACCCATGTGTCTACCCTAAAACAGTGGGCGAGGCTAAAGCCATCGGTTCCAAAAAAAGATAGAAAGGAAAATCATGAGACTAAAATCGAATCAGACAGGGTATGTAGCCTCAAAAATAGGTATTGATTTAGCCAATTCGGGTTTTACAAGGATGCCAAAAGGCAAAGAGGTTGTTGTAAAAGCTTGTAAAGAGGTTATTGATGCAAATTTGGATATGGAGAAAAAACTTGATGCTAAAGTTGAAGAGTTACTTTTGGAAAATGAGGATGAGATAGAGATTCAACGAGTAAAAGAGAGAGAGCTTTTTTTTATGATTAAAAAACGCTTGGCTCCCCAGTATGGTGTGCTTATGAACTATGATGACCGTTACAACGAGGTGGCACATAGTATTTTGGATGAGTTGTATGAGAACTATCTTTTGGAGTATGAGGTGAATGACAATCAGGTGAGAAATGTGATATTTAAAGCTTTTCGAGCCTTTTCTGATGCCTACTCTGCTATGGATGATATTGTTTATGATAAGATTAAAGAGATGAAAAAAGAGTATATCCCTGGTTCTTTAGAGTATGATTTGATATATGAGAGACTTTATGAAGATGAGTTGAGAAGAAGAGGGATGATTTAATGAAAAAAATTTCATTGTATTTTGAAAATGGTATATATTTAGAGGCAAAAAGCTTTGGTGCAGATGGTACAAATGTGGGAGAGATTGTATTTAATACCTCTCTTACAGGCTATCAAGAGATAGTCACAGACCCAAGCTATGCAGGGCAGTTTGTGACATTTACTATGCCAGAGATTGGTAATGTGGGTTGTAATGCACAAGATTTTGAGAGTAGGGGGGCTTACTGTAAAGGTATTATAGTTCGTTCATATCAGGCACGACCGTCTAATTTTAGATGTGAAGAGCCTCTTGATGCTCTTTTGAAAAAGTATAATATTTTGGGTATTACAGAGATAGATACTCGATTTTTGACAAAGATGCTAAGAGTTGAGGGTGCTATGATGATGATAGCTTCTACAGAGATTCATAATGCTGATGAGCTAAAAAAACTCTTATCAGACTCTCCTAGAATAGAAGAGGTTAACTATATAGATGAGGTTAGCACAAAAGAGTCTTATATTCATAAAGAGGCTCGATATAGTACTGATATATTCAGATATGAAGAGCCAAAAACTACCAAAAAAATCATAGCTCTTGATTTTGGAATCAAAAGAAATATACTAAATGAGCTAACCCATGCAGGTATGGAGGTAGAGGTTGTTCCAAATAGCATTAATGCTTCAACTATTATAGAGAGATTTTATGCAAAAGAGATAGATGGGGTTTTCCTCTCAAATGGACCAGGTGACCCACTTATTTTGAAAGAGGAACAGGAGAAGATAAAGAGACTAATTGCTAAGAAGATTCCTCTTTTTGGTATCTGTTTGGGGCATCAATTGCTATCTATTGCTCATGGATATGATACATATAAGCTTAAGTTTGGTCATCATGGCGGTAATCATCCTGTTAAAAATGAGGAGAATGGTACAGTTGAGATTACAGCACAAAACCATAATTATAATGTACCTGATAGCATTACAGAGGTTGCAACGGTAACGCATACTAATCTTTTTGATAATACTATCGAGGGGTTAAAGTATAATGACTCTCCTACTATG
>NZ_JAACKB010000452.1 GCF_010892395.1 Sulfurovum sp. bin170 | reverse complement strand
TATTTATACATTATACTTGATATAGTTTTTTTATTTCAAAGGAGAAAAAATGAAGAAAATTGTAGGAATTTCTATTGTTACGGCAACCATGCTAATGGCAGGTGGTGAGTTGGCAAATATGGACAACCGTTATGATGAGAACTTAAGAGCAGAACTAGAAGCTCTAAAATCTGAGGTTGCAGAGCTTAGAAAAGGGTCTCAAAGTAAAGGTGATTCGGATAACTCAAAACTTGAAAAGAAGATTAAGAAATTAAGTAAAAAACTCAGTGAGATTAAAGCACATGATGCTAAAGATAATATCAAGTGGAGTGTTGATTTCAGAACATCTATGGATAGTATCGAATATACAATGGCTGATGGTTCAAAAAGAGAAAATAGTGACCTTTTCGCGAATAGACTATGGTTAAACATGGCTTACAGCCCAACAGACAAAGTTATATTTAAAGGTCAATTAGCCTACAATAAAGCCTATGGAGCTACTTTGCCAGACAATGGTGGAAGTACTTTTCAAAGAGGTTTCTCATCAGGATTTGATGGTTTTGACTGGGTTATCAATGAGAATTTAACAGATAATACCATGAAACTTAGACAGGCTTACTGGTTATATCTAGGAGATGATTTTTTAGGCACTGGACTAGGATGGACAGCAAGTGTTGGACGAAGACCATCAACAACTGGTTTTCTTGCTAACCTAAGAGAAGATGATGTAGCACAGTCACCACTTGGACATCTCATAGATGTTGAGTTTGATGGTGCAAGTTCGGAACTCAAACTTGAAGATGCAGTTGGTGTTCCAGGTATGGCATTTAAAGTCTGTATGGGTCAAGGTGCAACCAATGCTGTTGCTAGATTTGATGGTAATCAAGACCAAGCAGCATATGCTGGTTCATCTGATGTTATTGAAGATATTAGATTGGGTGGTGTTATCTTTACGCCATATGATGATAAACAATATACGGTGAAGACAACGGCATATAAAGCGTTTAATGTTCCTGGTTTCCAACAAGACTTTGCAGCAGACCCAACAGGTAGAACCATGCAATTTTCTACAACAGGTGATATGTTAGGTGCAGGTATCTCTCTGCTAGTTGATGGACTTACAGATGATATGGATGAGTCAGAGTTCTTATATGAAACCAAACTATTTGCCTCATTTGCATGGAGTAAATCTCTTCCTGATGGAAACAATCAAATAATGGGTATGATGGGACCTCGTGGAGCAATGGGTGCAGCACCAGGTGAAGAGCAGACAGGAACCTCATATTGGGTGGGTGCTCAGATACCTGTCTCCTTCTTAGGTGGTAAACTAGGAGCTGAATATAACCAAGGTAGTGAGTACTGGAGACCATTTACATATGGTGAAGATACAATGGTTGGCTCTAAACTGGCTGCAAGAGGTAAAGCTTTTGAGATTTACTATACGCAACCACTAGCAAAAGGTCTATCTGCACAGATTAGATGGACAAAAATTGATTATGACTATACAGGTTCTCAAGGATTCTTTGGGGCAGGTGGTACACCAATCAAAATCTCTGACCTAAAAGCAGGTGCAGCAGCTGGTGACCCTATGTCACAATCAATGTTGGCAGGAACTATAGAAGAAGCTCAAGATATTAGAGCATATATCCGATATAGATTTTAGTCAAATATAACCAAGAAGAGTATTTAATTCTACTCTTCTTTCTCAATTATTGTCTCCTATTGATACATATATTTATCTTATTATAAAGATAGTTTATATTAATACCAACTCTAATAACTCCTCTGTTACAATAGTTTAAATTATAATTATTAACAAGGAGAAGGTATGAAAAAAATTTTATTATCAACAGCTGTTATTGCAACAGTTTCTATGGCAGGTGGTGAGTTTAGCTCATTTGAGAATAGTGACGCAACACTATCAGAGATAGAGGCACTTAAAGCAAGAGTAGTTACACTAGAAGGAACACAGAAGAAAGGTGATGCTACTGGTGATGATGCTGATTTATCAAAGAAGATTAAAAAACTAGAGAAGAACTTAAAGAGGATGAAGAAAACACTTAATAAGGTCAAAGCACACGACGCTTATGACAATATTAAGTTTAGCATGGACTTTAGAAGTACCGTTGACAATATAAACTATAAATATAATGACTATAAGTTTAAAGGTGCAGATTGGTCAGGAACAGAAGCTAAAAATGATGCACTCTTCACAAGCCGTGTTATGTTAAATATGAAATCAAAGCCAACAGATAAGCTCTCTTTTCAAGGTCAAATTGCAGCTTACTACACTTGGGGAGCGCACCTTTTTGATAGCCATGATGCACCATTGAAAAGTTGGTCTGGTTCATCAAAAGCATCTGATACAATCTTTAGAGTAAGACGAGCTTACTTTGTATACAACAGTGATAGTTTCTATGCTGTGAGTATCGGTAGAAGACCGTCAAGTGATGGTTTCTTATCAAACTTTAGAGAAAATAACCCAAATCCATCATCACCATTGGCACACATAACCAATATGGAAGTTGATGCGGCTATGGTCAAACTCAAAACGGGAGATTTGGTTCCTGGCTCTTATCTGAAACTTGTGTATGGTAGAGCTCACGCAGGTGGAGTTGAGTCTGTCTATGATGGTGCAGGGTATAAACCTTTTGCTCATGAAGATGGTGATGTTGATGAGAATGTTGATTTCTTTGTAACAGTAGCTTCACTATATAATAATGGTCAATATAATCTAATGGCTCAACATGCCGTTATTTTTGATACTAAAGGTGCTAGAACAGGAACCCCAATAGGTGCTAAATTTGACCCAACAGATCCTAACTCAGCAACTAATAAATCTCTTGACGCTGGTACAGGACACCTAACAGGTTTATCACTTCAAGTTGATGGTATTGGTGATGAGATAAGTGATTTCCTTGATGACTCAATCTTCTTTGCTTCTGTTGCTCGAACCTTGTATGTTCCTGATGGTGGACATCAGCTATTTGGCTCGGAAGAAGATACAATCGGTTACTCTGGTTGGGTTGGGCTAGTCATTCCTGATATGATTACAGATGATGGTAAGTTCGGAATCGAGTATAACCAAGGTACACAGTTCTGGACACCTATAACATGGGCAGAGGATACAGCGATTGGCTCAAAACTAGCTGTTCGTGGTAGTGCGATTGAAGCGTATTGGAACTTTAATCTATTTGGAGAGAAGAATCTTCCTGCACAGATACGATACACACACGCTCAACATGACTACACTCCAAATATCAGATGTGCAGGTTGGGTAGCTCCTGTAGAGACAGATATTGAAGCTGATGATATTAGACTATCAGTAAGCTACAGATACTAGTTTAACTTAAAGTAACAGATTGGATTCTGTTACTTTTCTCATATTTTTCATCCAATTTTAAATTTCAACTCTTATCTTTATATAATTTATGCTATCCTATTATTTATAATAATTTAAATATTTTTTAAACTGGAGCATTATGCGTTATCTAATAACTCTATCTTTTCTTACTATCTCTCTGTTCGGATTCGATTATCATCTAAAACCTTATACTATGACAAAAAATGTTGTCTGCTTTTTTGGATTAGGAACGGAGGCTCATGAGAACAATGGTGGTAATATTGCCAACAGTTGTTATATTGAGCTAAAAGATGGATATGTGGTTGTAGATTCTGGCCCAACATATAGTTATGCTCAACAAGCTTATACGATTATGCAGAATAGAAAAAATTTACCTGTTAAATATATCATCAATACCTCTATAGATGAGAGCCAAATATTGGGTAATGGATTTTATAAAGAGCAAGGTGCAATACTGCTTGGACCAAAAGGTTATGATGAGAATATAGAACTAACTTTAGATAAAAAAATTACTCCTGACGCGTTTGTCAACACTAGAGTTGTTCCACTAGATAGAGAGATCACCAAAGATACTAAAATCAAATGTTGTACTATGCGTATAGATATAGATAAAATCATAGAAGATGATGATAACTATCTCACTGTTTATATTCCAGATAGAAAACTAATTCTTGCTGGAGATATGATTTTCAACAATAGACTACCCTCTTTGAATAATGGTCGTTCACTGCTAAAGTGGATTGAGGCTCTGAAAAAAATTGAAAATAGCTCTTGGGATACCATAATATCTGCACATGGGGTTAAAACAAAGCGAAGTTCTCTAAAAAATACCAAGAGCTACTTAACGATGTTAAGAGATGAAGTTAGAGAGAGTATTAAAAATGGCAGTAGTAGAGAAGATGCTATAGAAAATATAAAAATGTTATCATTTCAAGAGGACAAACTATATGATATATGGCACAAAAAAAATATCTCTCTAGCCTATGATGAGCTAAAAAATGAGGAGAAGTCGAATCCAACTATAGCTCTTGTACCTCCTATGGAGAGTAAAAAAGTAGACAAACCTAAAGTTGTTCAGGAAAAAGAGAAGCCCAAAAAACCTGAAATTGAAAAACCTAAAGAGGTGAAAAAAAAGAGAGAACCTAGTATCCAGTATGATAATTTTGACACAGCTATGCGTTTGGCGAAAAAATATAAAAAAATTGTTTTGCTAAAAATCCGTTCTGACAACTGTCCATATTGTGATGAACTTGATATTGTTATGAAGAGAAGTAGTAAAATAAAAAGAATGGTTAATGCTAACTATAGAATGACCTATCTTAATAATTCAAGAGACAAACTCCCCTTAGGCATAGAGGTTGGTCTAACTCCTGCTCTAGTATTTATTCGCCCTGATACAAAAGAAATTGTTATGACTATCAAGGGTATTCGAGCTATTGGTGAGTTGATAGATGTTCTAAAAGAGGGTATTAAAGATGGACGAGCGAATGGTTATCTTAAATAAACTTTTTTTTGAACCAAAGAGTTCGGGTGTAAACACGCCGATTCCGAAAATGCAATTGCATATAAGGAACCGATGGCTTCAGCCTCGCTAATTCATTGGCATTGGGCTTTCGATCTGAAAAAGGCGAAACTAAAGTTTTCATCTCCTAGTTTTGTTGTTTTTTAATAATTTCTGTTAATTT
>NZ_JAACKB010000451.1 GCF_010892395.1 Sulfurovum sp. bin170 | reverse complement strand
TATCATCTTTTTGAGGAGCGGTTGTTGTTGTGATATTTCCCAGTGCAATATCTTCATCAATCTTTTCATCTTTATCTAAAGTTTTTGTACTAGTATCTTTTGGAGTAGTATCTTTTTTGCTCTCATCTTTTGGAGTAATATCAAAACTAACCTCATTCTCACTCTCCAAATCAAAGTTAAGAAGCTCATCTTTCAAATTATTAGTTTTATCTAATTCAAAAAGTCCATTAGTATCACTACTGCTATCATCAGTATCTAGTTCAAAAAGTTTACTCTCATCTTTATCCATTTCTATAACTGGTGGGAGGGACTCCTCTATTTTAAAAGTAGGACTCTCTTTTATCTCATCAATTTTATCTTTTGATTTAGTTAACTCTGTTAAAAGCTTCTCTTCTGAGTTGTTAGTATCGATGAGATTTATAGGCTCTATATTCTCTTTTTTATCTTCTATTTTTGGTTTAGACTCTATCTTTTTTTCTAACTCTTTTTTAGTCTCTAACGCTATTTCTGGTTTAGACTCTATCTCTTTTTCTAACTCTTTTTTAGTCTCTAACACTATTTCTGGTTTAGACTCTTTCTCTATTTTAGGCTCTTCCTTTTTGACAACTTCTTCTTTTAGGAGATTCATAGGAGCTAAATCATCTTTTTTCTCTGCAATCAACTCATTAAGGTCGAGATACTCCTCTTCTGCTTCATCAGCTTTCTCCTCCATCTCAATCTTGGTCTCACGCAAAACTGCTGACACCTCAGAAGGTAAAAAAGGTTTTAGTATACTTAGATTAAATATCTCTGGATTCTCCCTATCATCTTGTGTATAAAAAAGTACTTTTTTTTGAATATTTGACTTCTTTAAAACATCAGATAACTCGTCACTATATGATTCTAAATCAACAAAAACTATATCATAGTCACTATTTTTTAGCTCCGATACCTCTTTTATCTCATCTACTTTTACACTCTCTTTTCTAGCACTTAGTGCTGTCAATCTTGATACAACTGGATTACTGTTTACTAATAATATCTTCATTTTTTCTCCATATTCTATAACGAATTTGGAAATTTTAGTATAATTCCTGTTTAATTTAGGTTAATTAAGAAATTTTTAAGCCTAATTAAAACCAGTACTTCATAAAATAATATTGGAAATGGTGTAGGTCGGGTTACCCGCATCCCGAAACAAACATGCACAAATTAAAAACTCAATAAAATATTTTGGTATGTAAATCATTGTCGGGATGAGGGCAACCCGACCTACAAAAAAAATATTTCCGTGTATATCATAATCTTTTAACGCACTCTTCCCCATCCACCAAACTCAAAAGAGCAGGAAGCAACAACAAGTCAACAACCAACGCAACCACCAAAGCAAACGCCGTCACAATCCCAAAGTTCTGATTGGGAACAAAGTGCGAAAATGCAAAGATAGAGAACGCCATAGAGAGTATAATAGTGGTAAAGAGTATCGCTTTACCTGCATATCTTAGCACCTCATCAAACGAATCCTCTAGTGACAAACCTCGCTTCCTTGCATCAAAATATTTGACCAAAAAGTGAATGGTATCATCAACAGCCACACCGATAATAATCGCTCCTGAGATGGCAACGCCTATATCGATATTGATGCCAATCCACCCCATCAAACCGACCACCAAGAGAACAGGCAGAATATTTGGTAAGATAAAGACCCAAAGAAGTTTGATGCGTCTAAATATCATCAACATCACGATAGATACCAAAATAATCGCTAACGAGAGAGAGTAGATGAGCGTGTCTGTCACATCCTTTTGCATATGTGCAAACATCTTTGTTTGACCTTGGATGGATGCACTGTACTCTGTTTTGTCCCACCAATCTTCAATGTACGCCAACATCTCCAAATCTTTGGATGTATCAACAATATCCATCTGTGCTGTAACACGAAGTTTCTGCTCGTGAATATCCATCTTGTCATTTATCTCCATACCTTGTGGCAGAGAGAATGAGTAGAAAAGCAGATATTGGGCGATGAGATTTCTGCTCTCTGGTATTGTTTCGCTACCATTAAGAACCTTGTTAAACCGTTTTACTGTATCCACCAAAGAGGTAATATGTTTTGCTTCTGAATATTTTGCTTGAAAATCCTCATAGAACTGCTCGACGGTTCGCATGAATTTTGGCTCTTTGATTCCATGTTGACTCTTGCTATCAACCACAATTTCGTAGCTCATAGGACCCGTTAGATTGTCCATCATAAACTCGGTCGATTTTCGAAACTCTACGCTCTTATCAAAATATCTTATGGTGTTACTATCCACTTTGACCTTAAATAGTCCGATAGAGAAAAGAACGATAGCGATAGAGCCGATAGCTATAATCATCTTGTTGTTTCTGATGATAAATGCTCCATACCCATCTATCCACTTTGAATTAGGAACCGATGGCTTTAGCCTCGTCTTGTTCGGGGATGAATCCTCCGATTCCAAGATGTTTACTGTACTTTTGACCTCTTTTTTCAAAAGCAGAAGAATAGTTGGCATCCATATAATTGAGACAATAAACGCCAAAATAGCACCACTCGCCGTGGCAATTCCTAGAGTGAATATGGGAATAACTTTTGAGATGGTCAGAGTAGCAAATCCTATTGCAGTGGTCAGGGATGTCAATAAAATTGGCAAAAAGTTCTTCTGCATACTATTCAGTACTGCCTCGTAGTTCTCCATCCCCTCTCGCCGATTTGAAATCCAAACACTATAGATATGGACAGCATCTGCGATTCCAATTGCGACAATAAAGACAGGTAGATTGGCAGTAAAGTTATTGAGTTTATAACCCAAAAGTACCTGAACAGCTAGTACCGTCAAAAAGGTAAAAATAACAACTCCAATAGGAATCAGTGATCCACTAACACGGCGAAACAGTAGTAGTAATAAAGCCATAGAGAGGATAAGAATCAGTGGTGTAAATGTAGTTGCATCATTCTCGCCCATAGTAATAAAAGCGTGATTGAGTGGAGGTCCACCATTGAGCCAATATTTGTAGCCTGTTCGCTCCCTCTCTGGAGCCAAAATCTTATCAACAAGCTCCATAATCTCCATGCTCTTGTCACTATCATCATTGACCTTTGGCGTGAGACGAGCTGAAATCATGGTCGTTGTTCCATCAGCAGAGATAATTCCGTTGACTATAAGTTGGTCATTGGTTGCAATCTCTTTTCGATTTGCAAGATACTCTGGTGTCGCTTTGTCTATATTTTGGATAAAATCTTCCACAATAACATCATCAGGCTCATCAGGATTTGCGTGAATATATTGGTAGTTGGTTATCGAGTCAACTCTAGCTATATATTTCGTCCTCCATAGTGCCTCTGTTATATTGTCGATACTCTGCAAAGCCTTTTTGTTAAAGATTCCGTTTTCATCTTTGATGGTGATAA
This sequence comes from Sulfurovum sp. bin170, assembly GCF_010892395.1. Taxonomy (GTDB): domain Bacteria; phylum Campylobacterota; class Campylobacteria; order Campylobacterales; family Sulfurovaceae; genus UBA1140. The sequence continues at coordinate 284 of NZ_JAACKB010000451.1, read as the reverse complement.
CTATTGCATCATCATTACCAAAGGTACTTCTGAAATCATCATACTCTGTTAGAATCTTAGAACCCTCACCAAACCATATACGGTAGCTTCCATCCATCTGTAGATGTTTTAGATTTGATGCTAGTAGCAGAACTACAAGAGGCAGTCCTATCGCAATAAGCCATCTGAATTTTTGTAGAAATTTTATATATTTGTTCATTTTTTTCCTTTAAAAATAGTACCCAAACTCAACCATCACTTTATCTAACTCTTTAAAAGTAGAATCCTTTTTAGGTGCAAGATGT
>NZ_JAACKB010000450.1 GCF_010892395.1 Sulfurovum sp. bin170 | reverse complement strand
GTAAGTAATATAAAATATATGAGACAATGGTATCAATTTTTTTCAAAAAGCCAACAACTTGTTGACCAATTAGAAAATGAAAAAAGTCCACAAGTTGTGGACGAAATTTTTCAGATACCTTGGGGACATAGTATTGCTATTATTACAAAAATCAAAGATATAGAGATAGCAAAATTCTATATTGAAAAAACCATAGAAAACAGTTGGTCAAGAGAGACACTTCGTCAGCAGATTGAAAATCAATTATACATAAGAGAGGGGAAAGCCATTACTAATTTTAGTAAACAACTTCCCTCTGTTCACTCTGATTTGGCTATCCAAATGCTAAAAGACCCTTATAAATTTGACTTTTTGACCCTGCGAGAGAGACATGATGAGCTAGAACTTGAAGATGCCCTGATGGAACATATGACAAAGTTTTTGTTGGAGTTGGGGCAAGGTTTTTCATTTGTCGGGCGACAATATGGGCTTGAGGTAGGTGGTAAAAAGTTTAAAATAGATTTGCTTTTTTATCATATTAAGCTCTACTGTTATGTGGTTGTTGAGTTGAAAACAGTTGATTTTAAACCTGAGTTTGCAGGGAAGTTGAATTTTTATATTTCAGCTATTGATGGTGAAGTAAGAGGGGAGAGAGACAATCCAACTATAGGGATTTTGATATGTAAATCTAAAAATGATACGATAGTGGAGTATGCTCTGAAAGATATAAACAAACCTATGGGTGTTAGTGAGTATCAGCTTACTCAGGTTTTACCTAAAGAGTTTAAATCTTCTTTGCCTACTATTGAGGAGATAGAGGAGGAGTTTGATGATAAATATGGAAAATAATCAAACCCAAAAACTAACCCAAGCCAAATCAAAATTAATTGGAGAGATTTTATGTTTAGAACAGATATAGTTATTATTGGAGCAGGGGCTAGTGGATTGATGTTGGGGGCTTTGATGCCTGACAGGGATTTTGTGATTATAGACCATAATCCAAATGTTGGGGCAAAGATGCTTGTCTCTGGTGGTGGACGATGTAATATTACCAATGATAAGCTGAAACCCAAAAATTATCTTGGAAATCAGAGGTTCGTGCGAAATATTATTAAGAGATTTGACCAAAATCAACTTCTCTCTTGGCTTGGTCAGAGGGGGTTAGTGCCACAGATGCGTAAAAATAATCAATACTTTTGTAAAACTTCTGCCAAAGAGATAGTTGATTTACTCAAAAGAGAGATAGATAGAAAAAAGTTTCGATTGGATACAAAAGTAGAGAGGGTAGAAAAAAAGGATGGGCTTTTTGAGGTCTACAGTAGCAGAGGAGTTTTTCAAGCCAAACAGGTGGTGGTAGCATCGGGTGGTCTTAGCTTTCCAAAACTTGGGGCAACTTCAATAGGTTATGATATTGCTTCATCGTTTGGTCACACTATTCATACGCTAAAAGCTGGGTTGGTTGGTTTTACTGTTCAGCCAGAGCAGTTTTTCTTTAAGTTGCTATCAGGTATCTCTACAGAGGTCAAGATTAGGGTAGGGGAGAAGGAGATAGAGGGTTCTTTGCTATTTGCTCACAAGGGTATCTCTGGTCCTGCTGTTTTGGATGCTTCGCTATATTGGGAAAAAGGGAAAATCTCTATAGATTTCTTGTCAAATCTAAATATAGAGCAGTTGAAGATGTCAAAGAGGAATATCTCTAATATATTGGGGATACCTAGCCGTGTTGCCAAAGCTTTTTTGGTAGAGTTGAAGATAGAAGATAAAAAGGCAAATCAGCTAACTGCTAGTGAGTGGAGAGAGATAGAGGGGTTAAAAGAGTACTCATTTGCACCAGCAGGTTCGTTTGGTTACTCTAAAGCAGAAGTTACCAAAGGTGGCATAGATAGTGATGAGATAGATGCCAGTTCTATGATGAGTAGAGAGGTTGAGGGTCTATATTTTGTAGGTGAAGTTCTTGATGTAACTGGTGAGTTGGGTGGATATAACTTTCAGTGGGCATTTTCGACTGCTTTTGTATGTTCTAAAGCAATAATGTAATAAACTTATACAATTCAATAATAAAGTAGAGTTATGGCGATAAAAGAGATTACCTATAAGAAGCAGTTGTTCAAGCTTAGTTATGAGATGTGTAACCCAAGTGCCAAGATGGGGATTTTGGTTCTACATGGTTGGGGAAGCAACAAAGAGATTATGAAACAGGCTTTTGATAAGAAGTTTAGTGATTATCGTATCACCTATCTTGACCTACCAGGGTTTGGTGGCAGTAGTAATAATATGATTCTTGATACAGAAGATTATGCCTATATCGTGAGACTTTTTATCAGAGCAGTTGGGCTAAGCCCAAAGGTCATTATGGGTCACTCTTTTGGTGGTAAAGTGGCTACACTACTCAATCCTGACTATCTAGTACTGCTCTCATCGGCAGGGATAAAGACTGTTAAGCCGTGGTCAGTTAGAGTCAAAATTGCAACTTTTAAATTTTTAAAACCACTTGGGATGAAAAAGATAAGAGAGCTGTTTGTGGCTCCTGATGCCCAAGGGATGAGTCATGAGATGTATGAGACTTTCAAAAATGTTGTTGATGAGGATTTTGAGGCAAGATTTTCTAAATATAAGGGAAAAGCTCTGCTATTTTGGGGAGAAGAGGATACGGCGACACCTCTCTATACAGGGGAGAAGATACATGAATTGATAGAGGGAAGTAAATTTTATCCTCTTGATGGTGACCACTTTTTCTTTTTGCAACATGCTCGGTTTATTGCTGATGAGGTTATTACAGTAACAAAAGATTAATGAATCAAAACTATTGTTACTTGCAGAAAGAGTTTTAGTTTACAGCAACATTCACTTGTGTACCTTCCCAGATACCATGTTTAGTACAGTAACCATGAGCTACCAATTTAAGTTTTTTTCCTGTTGGGATGATTGTAAATGTAGTAGTATTGTGAGCTTTTGTATTACCAAGAGCTCCTGGAATATAAGTCGCTTGAGCTAATTTTGTCTCACCATTGAAAAGAGTTACAGACTCGATGAAGTGGTCAAAATCATCAGGGTGAGTATACTCGTTACCCATCTTTACAGTCACTTCAAATGGCTCACCTGCTGTTGCAGTATCAGCACAGTGAATAAATGGTGAGTGTCTGTCGATAAGGTCTTTTTTTGCTTCTCTATCTACTTCGCTAATATCTACATACTTGTTAATTTTTGGCATGTTATTTCCTTTTATTTGTTTTGATAATGCTAGTATAGCGTAAATAAGTTTAAATAGGATAAAAATTATCCGATTTGATTTTATTTCAGATCTTCTGCTAACTTTTCTGCCCATTTAGTTAATATTTTTTTATCACTCTCACTAAGTTTTGCATCTTCATGTAGCCATAGATAGTCAGGAAGAGGCATCCGAATCAGTAGTGATTTTGGAAGTTTATCCATAACCTCAAACTGTTTAGCTCTGTCATAACTTTTCCATATGGAGAAGTTTACTACTCTTCTGCCATCTTTGACATGGTCTTGGGTGTACCATGAGAGAGGGGCTATTTGGGAGTACCAAGGATATACAAGAGAGTTTGAGTGACAATCATAACAGGAGCGTTTTAGTATCTCCATAATTTTTTTTGGAGTCTCTATCTCATTCTTAGTCTCTAGAGTTAATGTTGCTGGTACATCCATTCGTATAGATTGGATAAGTATAAATGGGATAAAAATCCATAATAGTGTTTTTTTCATTTTGTAATCATATCAAATAAAAATATAAAGATAGAATTTTTACTTAAAATCAAGTCTCTATTTGATATTATTTAATAATTAACTAAGGAATTATTAAAAATGAAACTAATCTTCACAATATCTATTATGGCTATGGCTCTAAATGCAGATATGGCACTACCTAATAACTTTGAAACGGATTTCAATCAAACCATTACAAATGATAAAGGTAAAGCCATAGAATATAGTGGCAATGTAAAGTTCAAACAAGAGAAGACCATCTTGGTCAATGAGTCAGGCTCTGAGACAGAGATAAGCTCTAAACTTTTTAAGTGGAACTACAAGAGTCCTACTCAAAAAGAGGTCTGTACCGATGGGCTTCAACTCATAGTAATAGACCATGATTTAGAACAGGTATCGAGGTATCTTATAGATGAGGGCTTAGACCTAGAAGAGGTTCTAAAGGTTGCCCAAAAGATTAGCAAAAAGGATTACAAAGCACTCTATAGAGAGGTGGAGTATCTCATTACAGTTGACGATAATGAGAAGTTAAAAAAGATTTTTTATACAGACAGTCTTGATAATAGAGTTAGAATCCTTTTTGAGAATATGAACTATGATATTAAACCATTTGATGATAGAGGCTTGGAGTGTGAGGAGCCAAAAGATTATGATATTATAGAGGGCTAGATTTTGGATAAAGTATTTGCAAACTTTCAGATGGATGCAGAGTTTTTTATCTTGATGAGTCTCTTTTTCTCTATCTCACTTCTGATTACAATTATTATCGTCTATTTCTTGGCAAAGGTCAATGCACTCAATACTATTTTGGATCAAGCCAAAGAGATAGATGAGGCGAAGATAGCAAGAATATCTCTATTGGAAAATGAGCTACAAGAGGAGAGGATAAAGAGTGCAGATTTAAGCAGAGAATTACTCTTTATTCCAAAGAACGAAGAGAGGCTCAAAAATGCTTTGAAGAGTGTGGAGAGTCTCCAAGAGGAGCTAAAAGAGGAGTCAAAAGCACATATAGAGTCTATGCATCGACTAAAGATAGATTTTAAACAACTAAGCGTTCACTATGAGTTACTCAATAACAGTTATACCAAACTTGAAGAGAGTCATAGGAAACTTCAAAATAGAAATGAGGAGTTGGTTAATGAAAACAACTCTTTTCACACTCAACTGCGAGAGTCAGAGGTGAGAATCTTTGAGCAGGAGAAGCAGAATATCGAGAAGATAGATATGATGAAAGAGCATCGTGTAGAGCTAAAAAAGTTAGCATCCAAGGTATTTGATGGTAATTCAAGAGAGTTATTGATGTCAATAACCTCCCCCAATTCTTGACGGATATGGAGGAGGCTTGATTGACTAGACTCAGTAAGAGGTTCTTTTTATTTTAAAGCTTTTTCAATAAAGTCATTAACTTGATTTGAATTAGCAGGTAAATCTCTATATTCTGAATCATCTATAAAATACTTTTTAGTTAATATAGGTTGCTAT
>NZ_JAACKB010000449.1 GCF_010892395.1 Sulfurovum sp. bin170 | reverse complement strand
ATCATCCATAATAGTTGCCCCCAACATAAGTTCAAGAATAGATGGTACTCTCTGCCCTATATCTGTTGGCAAAATAACAGCTACTTTACCTTTCTCATCTAGTCTAATATCTTGACTATCTTTTAGATATGTTTGAGTATTTTTTAGAGAGATATTTCTGTTTGTAAAGCTATAGTTTTTATATTTTTTATCTTTGAAATCTGCCAACCTACTATCCAATGTCACCTTCCCACTCAACCCAGAAGCTGGTGTCCCAAATAGATAATTACTGCTGATATTTGCCTCTATCAGTTCACCCGCTTGGTATGCCTCTTTGGTAGTTGAGATATGGTTTTCGATTTTAGGAGGCATAAAGGCTTCAACTTTGAGAAGTTTTCTCCCTATTTGGGTATCTCCTATAGAGGCGATAAGTTCATAGTTACCTGTTCTGTCGTCACTGTCAAGCTGATGGTTGAAATCTATAAGTCCATACTCATCTGTATGGTAAACTCTCTCTTGGACTACTCTTCCATACTGCTCTTTTAGAATTACTTTAATAGGTAGCTTTGAGGCAGAGATGAAGTCTCTATCTTTGATTGTGATTAGAGCATTGACCTTCTCAGCAGGACGGACTAGTTTGCTCTGGAAGTAGATATGAGCTTTGAACCGTTCAGCTGTTTTTAGTATATCCCGAGGAGTAGGCGAAGAGATGGTACGGTTTAGTGCCAAGAAGTTTTGGTTGTTCTCTGTTTTGACTATCACCCCTTTAGGATTTTTCTCTAATAGATTCTCTCTATTGATAACAGCCACCCCATTGACATCTGTTCTAGCTTTTCCTAAAAGTTCATTGTTCTCTCCATATATCTCAACCTCAGCAGAGAGTACGGGTTTTGCAGAGTTAAGGGTAAGCACGGTTACAAATGCTTGTTCTTTTGATAGGTTGACAGAGATTCCTAGATTTGACAAAAAGAGAATTCTACTACTGCTCTTCTCCTCTTCACCACTGGTATAGCGAAGCGTGATATTGTATACTCCATATGGAAGCTCCTTTGCAATATCAGAGAGCAAAAACTTCTGTTTAGTAATCTCATTTCGCTGATTGTTAAGTATAAGCTTTTTACTAAAAATCTCTTTAGTATATTTATAAATCTTATTTTTCTTGGCAGAGGAGAAGTTCATAAAATAACGCAAGTTATCATCCAATATTCTCTCAACGATAAGCGTGGCAGAGTCTATGTTGACCGAGTTAAACCCAAGCTCACCAGCATTGGAGATATATGGTTTCTCATCTTCAAAGATAACAGTTTTGGCTCTATCTTCTGTCTTTAGAGTATATTGTTTATCTTCTTTGAGTTCGTGGTAGTTTCGTAGACCCTTTTTGAGTGTCACACTGTAACTACTATTTGGTTGAAACTCAGAGCTAATCACATCGGTGTAGTAGTAAACCTCACCAGAGAGATTAAAATCCTCTCTTGTCTCACTGTTGATATAGTTATCTTTGTCTAACCTAAAATTCTCTATACCCTCAATCACTATAGAGTTTTCAGCTCTCCCCTCTAGCGTATCATCCAAAAAGATTCGTAGAGCAAACTCCCCACTATTCAGAGCTACCATCTGTGGCTTGTCCGTGATAACCAGAGGTTTCTTCTCTTTATCTAAGACAACAGGAGTTCTTCCCTCGTTATTAAATATAGCAGAAAAGTTCTCTGTCAATATACCACTATCTACAGTCAACTCTACAGCATGAGTACCAATAGGCTCATTGATTTTGAGAAGTAGAACTCTATCATTGTGTTGTCTGATAGTATAGTTTAGATTAGTGGTAGTTAGTTTATCCTTTTTCTCTAATCTAATGTGATTTTGGGCATCTTTCAGGTCAAGTTTACCACTAAAACTCAATCGTAGAACCCTATCCCTCTTGAAATAGTGATACTCCTTTACAGTTAGTGGCTCCGTAGTAAAACTAAATGAATTCTCTTTATAGCTACAAGAGTAATTAGTGTCACTCTTTAGACTCTCTTTTGGAATGACTTTGAGCTTCTTAGCCGATACCACTCTATATACAGCATTTATCGCTGGTTTACAGGAGAGCAAATCTTTGTGCGTATAGCTTATACTACTGTCAAAAAGTGAACTATTGGTCTCAACACTAAAAGGTATCTCCAGAGGAACAATTTTAGGTGAGGTGTTTAGCATATTTGCAGAGAGGATAGTAGCTAGAAGTATGGGAATGAAAATTTTGAACATGATACAACCGTTTTTGTTTATTTTACCATAATTTT
>NZ_JAACKB010000448.1 GCF_010892395.1 Sulfurovum sp. bin170 | reverse complement strand
GCTAGGTATCATATATTGAGGTAATTTTTCCAAAAGATAAGCTTTTAACTCTAGCTTATCTCCTCTAATATAGGCAATAATCTTATTATCCATATAGAGTACAACGGTCTCTTTGATAGAGTCATAATCTAAAATACTGTTCTCTATCTCTCCTAGTTCTACTCTATGACCTCTAATCTTTATCTGGTCATCTACTCGCCCTAAATACTCTATATTACCATCATCTAAAATCCGAGCCAAATCACCACTTTTATATACTCTTCCCAATTTCGGATGCTCTATAAATTTCTCTTTGGTGAGCTTTGGTTGATGTATGTAACCTCTAGCCAGTCCTTTACCTGAAATATATATTTCACCTACTATACCTCTAGGTAACTCTACTAAGTTATCATCTAAAATATACATATTTGTATTAACCGTAGCTTTTCCTATAGAGATAGAATCATAATCCTTATCTGGATTTACCTTATAAAAACTACTACAAACAGAAGCTTCAGTAGGTCCATAAGCATTAATAAAGTTACACTTTTTTGCATAATGAAGTGCATTAGAGACAATAGCCTTTTCTCCTCCTGAAATAATGGTTTTAAACCCCTCAAGAGGCTCTATACTTGCTAAAAACGATGGATTAATAAGTCCTACCGTAATCGCATACTTTTGTGTCACCTCTAAGAAATTATTTAAAATATCTTCTTTAGAAACAACTACAAGCGTAGCACCACTTAATAGTGCCAAAAATGTCTCATACACAGAAGCATCAAAAGAAAAAGAGGCAAATGCTATGACATTATCACTAGATATAACACCAAAACTATCTCTATGATACTCTATCATATTTACAAAGCTACCGTGTTCTATCATCACACCTTTAGGCTTTCCTGTCGTTCCTGATGTATATATGAGATATGCTAAATCAAAAGAAGATATATCTAAGTTTAAATTATCACCTCTACTATCTCCTATCTCCTCTACACAAAAGCTCTCTATACCCAAATCACCTGCATACTCTTCTACAGCATTGAGATTTATACTATCACAAAGTATGAGTTTTGATTTTGAGTCACTTAGCATATACTCTACTCTATCTTTGGGATAAGAGCTATCAATAGGCAGATATGCTCCTCCTGCTTTGAGTATGCCCAATATAGATATAGTCATCCACTCACTTCTATCCATAAGTATAGAGACTATCGTATCTTTTTGGATATTATGATTTTTTATTAGATGATTAGCTAGAGTATTTGATATATCATTTAACGCTCTATAACTTATCTCTCTTTCTTTATAAATAAGTGCTATATTATCAGGCTCTTTTAGTACTTTTTCTTCAAAAACTTCTATAATATTACGCATCTTTAAACCCACTATTATCTAAAATATTTCCTATGATTTTACAATTTTGTTTTAAACTCATTCTCACCATATCTTCATGCTCTCCAAATCCAGCATAAAAGAATACTTCTTTTGAGGTCAATCCTTTCCAATCTTCTATAGTCTCTGATATATCCTCTTTCGTACTCATAGAGTTTGATATATAATCAATATCTACATCTATCTCTCCTTGGTTAATCGTACTATCAATCATATCCATATACTTAACTATCTTTTCACACTCATACTCACCTAAGCCATGTTCTTTTGCCTTATCTATCATCGTTATTCTAAAATCTTTTGGAATATAATTCAGTTCAGATATCATCCAACTATCAAGAGAGATAAGCCTTTTGGGTTGACTAAGCCCCTTTTCTTGAAGTCTTTTTATCACTTCATAAGCCAAAGTTCCTCCACTAGAATAGCCAAAAAATACAAACTCATTTTCAAGAGAACTAATAATATCTACATATTGTTCAATTCTATTATCATCAATGATAAAATCAAATGCATAAATTTTATACTCACTCAAAAATCCAGACATTCTATCTAAAAATGCATGGTCAATACTAGCAATAATCGTAGGAAATATAAATATAGATTTCTTCTTTTCAGGATTAAAGACCGTATATAATTCTCTATCCTCTTTCGTAGATTTCAGTTTTTCCAAATGATAGGAAAAGTCCTCTATCGTAGGATATTTAAAGATATGAGAAAGTTTTACATCTTTATTGGTTATACCATTTACAGCAGATATGATATTGATAGCATTAAGACTATGTCCACCTATCTCAAAGAAATTATCATCTATACTTATCCTCTCCAATTTTAACACTTCAGTAAATATATCGGCTATATCTTTTTGGATACTTGTGCTTGGTTCTCTATATACCTTTTCATTATCGAGTTTATCTGGCATTGGCAAAGATTTTTTATCTACTTTTCCATTACTAGTCAAAGGAATATCTTCTAATTCCACAAAGAAACTAGGTATCATATAGCTAGGTAGTCTCTCTTTGAGATGTTCTTTTACACCATTACTATCTCCTACGATATAGGCTATAAGTTGTTCATCTTTGACAATAACTACACTTCCCTCCACCGTATCAACACTTGAAATAGCATTCTCTATCTCTCCTAACTCTACTCTAAACCCTCTAATTTTTACTTGGTCATCTACTCGTCCTAAATATTCTATATTTCCATCTGCTAAATACTTGGCTATATCTCCTGTTTTATAAATTCTTCCAAAGAGTGGGTGATTTATAAACTTTTCATCTGTCAAATCATCTCTATTTAGATAGCCTCTAGCAAGTCCATCTCCTGCGATACATAACTCTCCTATCGCTCCGAATGGAACTCTATTGTTATTGCTATCTAAAATATATAACTCTATATTTTGTATCGCTTTTCCTATAGGAATAATATTTTCATCACCATTACAAGAGTATGATGTGACATCTATAGATGCTTCTGTTGGACCATATAAATTATGTAATTTCATCTCTTTAGTTTGAGCATAAAACTCTTGAACTGTTGTACTAGGTAACGCCTCACCACTACAAACTATATCTCTAATAGAGCTACATTCTCTCATGCGTGAAGAAGACAACATAACACTCAACATAGAGGGT
>NZ_JAACKB010000447.1 GCF_010892395.1 Sulfurovum sp. bin170 | reverse complement strand
CAATATCATCTCTTATAACGACTTTTTACACTTTACAAGAGTGTGCGGTGAGACCCCCAAATTGTCAATCGTCTCTTCAATCTCCAGTCCTGCTCTTCTAATATAATCAAAAAGGTCTGTGGAGTTGAACATCTTACTGCAACCATTTGCCATCGCTGTAAAATAGGGAGAGGTGTTGATAATGCAGTATGATGCTGATTTAAAGCGTTGTTTGTCCCAAAGAGGCTCCAAGATACACAATCTAGCATTCTCATCCATCGACTCTCTAACCCTTGTCAAGATTTTAATCGCATCCTCTTTCGAAAAACAGTCGATAAATTGACTCATCCATATAATGTCAAAACCTTTAGGAATCTCTGCCTCATGGTTGAGTATATCCAAAGGGAAAAAGTTAACTCTATCTTCCAATCCATTCTCTCTGATATTTTTCTGAGCCATCTCTATCTGTCCAGGCAGGTCAAGTATCGTAAGGTTAATATTTTCAGAGTTTTTGGCAAATCTAATAGAGAATTTTCCTGTATTTCCACCTATATCAAGTACCGTTTGAGGATTAAAAGCTTTTAGCTTCTCTATCGAACTATCAAAAGCCGAATCAGAGTAAAAATGGTCAAAATCAAACCAAGCTTTTTTGGCTTTTGGAGGAAGAACACCCAAATGTGGATAGATGGTATCCCACTCTCCAAACACCTCTAATCCTACAGGTCTCTGCTCTTTGATAGATTTATCAAGCTCAAAAAGCCCTTTATAATTGACATGATGATTAAACTCCATATTGGTTTTGACCATGGTATCATTTTCCAAAAAATACCCTATCTTTGAGAGTCTATATCTCCCCTCATCTTCCAACACAACCGAAGCACTCAACGCACTCTCTAGCAGTATCTTTGCACCATAAGAGCTTATATCGGATTTTTGAGCAATCTCTTCCAGAGTCAATCCCTCTTTATGCTTATCCAAAAGTGTCAATATCCCAAACTCTCTCATGGTTCTTACCACCTGAAATATAACAGGAGCAAAGGCTATCTTTAGAGCCTCTAGTTGAGCATCCAAGGCTGAGATGCTTTCTCGCTTTTTCATATATCATCCTCATCGTTTTGTTTCGGAATTTTATCACAATATTAGATATCTTGCAAAACTTCTTGGAATCGGAGACTAAAGTCGCGAATATAACGAGGCTAAAGCCATCGGTTCCTAGCAAGGTATATTTAAAAAAAAGTAACTTTTTGATATAATTCAAACATATTTAATGAAAGAAAACATAATGGTATATATAGAAGGCTACTCCCTAATAAGCTCCTTAGGAGAGAGTGCAAAAGACTCAGCTAAAGCGATACAGAACAGCCACACCGAACCCATAATCCTAAAAGATGGAAATAGATTTTACAATATCAAAAATCGTCAAGAGGATGACTACTATGACCTCATAGAGAGAATTACCCAAGAGGCGATAGAGAGTGCCAATCTCACTCCAGAAGATTTGAGCAATATTGCACTATTTGTAGGTACATGCTCTGCCCTGCTTCCCATCAATGAAGCATACGCCAAAATCAATGGTGATGCCCTAAGAGAGCTAGATATGTCTACAATAAATACCAAAATTAGCCATCGATTAGGTATAAAAGGATTCAGTAGCATCATCTCAACTGCCTGTACCTCAAGCTCCAACGCTCTACTTCAAGCCAAAGAGATGATAGAGAGTGGATTGGTCGAAAAAGCCATTGTTGTGGGTGTTGAACTCTACAATGAGGTGACGCTTAAAGGATTTGAATCTTTTATGTTGCTCTCCAAAGAGAGGATGAGACCTTTTGATAGCAGACGAGATGGGGTGATACTCGGCGAAGCACTATCGGCTTTGGTACTAGGTAAAACAGAAGGAGAGTTTGAGATAGTCTCAGGCTCTATTAAAGTAGATACCACCTCCATCACCAGCCCAACCCCAACCAATCTCTCCCATGTGATGAGAGAGGCGATAAGCCAAGCCAAGATAGAGCCAAAAGATATTGTGCTTATCAAAACACACTCCACCTCAACACGACAAAATGATGATGCTGAATCCAAAGCGATTCACATGCTCTTTGATACTCTCCCTCCAATTACAGGACTCAAACCCTATATAGGACACACTATGGGTGCTTGTGGGACGAGCGAGTTGGTACTGTTGATAGAGGCGATAAGACAGGGATTTATACCCAAAAGCATCAATTTCCAAGAACAAGACAGTGAGTGCAATATCATCCCCTTAGAGCATACAATAGAACCAAAAGAGGGCTACTATCTCTTGAACTATTTCGGTTTTGGTGGCAACAACAGCTCTTTAGTTATAAAATATAGTAAACTTCCAAAACTAGGAACCGATGGCTTTAGCCTCGTAACATTCGGGACTAAAGTCTCCGATTCCAAAAAGTTTTGCAAGATGTCTAATGGAGTCTAACATGTATATCTACGCTTTTTCAAACCATACAGAAGAGGTAACAGAAACCTTAAGCAATAAAAAAATGCATCTCAAAAAGAGAGTCAATCGAGCAGACAACTACATCAATCTCACACTTTTAGGTGCAGAGAAGTGTATAGAAGATACTATCTTAGCCCCAGAAAGCAGTCTCTATGTAGCAAGTAACAACGGCAACCTCAATAGCTCTGTTAAAATTCTAAAAGATATTTTTCTCAACAAACAACTCCCCATGCCATTTACTTTTTTAAACGGTGTCAATGTCTCCACCCTATTTTATGTGGCAAAACACTTTAACATCAAAGGGAAAACCCTCTTTGTCGATAGATTTGAATCAGCCATTCCGCAAGCATTTGTAGATGTCAAAAATGGCAAAACAGTTCTCTTGGGCATGGTAGATGAGGCGACAGAAGATTTGGAACTCTACCGAGACAGATTTCAGTGTGAAACCATCACGGAGTCCAGTAGATGGCTACTGCTCTTACCTCAACCCCAAGAGGATACGCCCCCTATTGCCCAGATTATTGATATAGCTTGGGATGAGAGTAGTGAAGAGCGAGGTGATGTGGCTAAACTTTTTACTTTTTTAGAAGAGGGTGAAGGGGTATTTGATTTTAAGCAGAACAGTTTGTCGTTTCGAGTGGTTAGGTGAATTACGCAACTTTCACCCCTCCTTCTCGATACATTTTCACCACATTTCTCCAAAACAAAACCGTTTGCTCTTTAAAAAGCTCATCTATAGTTGGAAGAAGTTTCTCTATTGCTTTTATGGGTAAAATCTTTAAAACATCTCCATAAAACAGATTCTCAAAAAAGGGTTTAACAAAAGCTACATTTCCTCTTCGCACCTCTTTAAGTATGTAGCTCACTTCATAGTTCTTACCCCAAAAAGCTACTTGTATCTCTTTTTTTAGACCATCTGTTAGTTTAATAGGCATTGCTTTTAACCGAAGCTGATGCCGTCTAGGATTTTCCGTAAATGCTATCTTTTTGAGTAGTACAAATGCAAAGTTAGGCACACTACCATTGCGTTTCCACCCTGCTACTGTGTCGTAAGGTATCTCACTTTTTTGAGAGAACTCTTTTTTTGTGATGTTGTGGTATTTTAGGGCGTTGTCAAAAAGTTTTACCTTATTCATTTTTTATTCTTTTATTGTTGAATTGACAATATTGTAGCATAATTGGATTATATTTGATACTTATTTTAATTTTCATCCTACTACCTCCCAAGAACCACCCTTATTCGCCCCAACTCTCTCTATAACATTTTCATTTTTAAGCTTTTT
>NZ_JAACKB010000058.1 GCF_010892395.1 Sulfurovum sp. bin170 | reverse complement strand
TTCAGTCCCGAATATGACGAGGCTAAAGCCCAATGCCAATGAATTAAGCTTTTTTTGAACCAAATAGTTCGGGTGTAAACACGCCGATTCCGAAAATGCGGATTGCATATAAGGAACCGATGGCTTTAGCCCAATGCCAATGAATTAGCGAGGCTGAAGCCATCGGTTCCTAATTTTGCAAGATGTCTAGTATAATAAACCATGCCAAACTTCAAAAAAAAACTCTTCTTATGATATAATTCGGAAAAAAGGTAAGAGACATGTCAACACTAACAGCAGAAGATAAAAAAATCATATTAGATAGTATTAGAGATATTCCAGATTTTCCAAAACCTGGGATAATCTTTAAAGATATAACAACACTACTCAATACCCCAGAGGCTTTTAAGTTACTTATGAATCACTTAGAGAAGCGATATGAGACCTATGAGCTAGACTATATAGCAGGGATAGATGCAAGAGGATTTATTTTTGGCTCAATTCTTGCCGATAGATTAGGAGTTGGATTTGTACCTGTTCGCAAAAAAGGGAAACTGCCGTATACAACTGTAGCAGAGAAGTACTCACTAGAGTATGGATATGATGAAGTTGAGGTACATATAGATGCATTTGAGAATAAAAAGGGTGCTAGGGTACTGCTTATAGATGACCTCATCGCAACAGGTGGAACAGCAAAAGCCGCGGCAAGTCTGATTAATAAGGTAGATGCTCACTGTGTCGAGTGCTGTTTTATTGCGGAACTTACCTTTTTGAATGGGAAAGAGGGAATAGAGAGTGATGTTTACTCTGTCTTGGAGTTTTAGATATAAATAGGGAATACCCTATTTATTTTGTAGACTTGGACAATTTTGTTCTCTCTCTCTATCTATATCGAGACTTCCATTGTTAAAAAGCTCTTTATCTGTTCTAAGTTTATATAAATCATCACAAGTATAGTTAAAATTATTATTTGCAATATACAATTTATCAATATCTTTCAGATAATGCAGTGGTCTAAAAAGGTCAAAGTTTTGAGTATTAAGACTGTTGGTTCTAAGATCTAAACTTTTTAATATTTTTGTATTATTAGTAGATTCATTAAGTCCAAGCACACTAAAATCAATATAAGTTAGGTTATTATTACTTAAATCAAGACCATTAATAGTTGTAAATATACTCACTGGAGTTAAATCTATACTATTTAAATTATTGGAACAAGTTATTGTACCATTGTAACTACCTGTACCTGCATTATAGAGTGATGCATTAAAATTTTGATTACATACATCATAGTACCAACTTGTAAAACCATCAATGCCTGCTCCATAATCTGCACCCTGACTAGAACCAATCTGTTCTCCTAAGTCAATATTTCCTTCTGCATTTGGATTATATGTAGATAAATCATCACTATACTCATCGTTACTATAATCACCATTACTATAATCGTCGTTACTCGCTACAATAGTAACCGTTCTAGTTTTGGTATCTGTATATCCATCAGTATCCTCTACAAAATATGTAATAGTATATGTTCCTACTTTTGTAAGATCTATATCGTTAGTTCTCTGGACATCCACTGACAAATCACCATCGACAACATCCTCTGCAATATATCCATATTCAGGTATTTGGGTATCTCCTAATCTCAGTTCAATATCGGTACTTCCTGTATCTGGGTTTGCCGTTAGAGTAATTCTTGGTTTATCATCATCTAAAACCCCTAAATTATCATCTCCTTCAGTGCTACCACATCCACTAAATATTATCATACTGGATATGATAGAGGCTGTAAGAATTTGTTTCATTAAATCTTCCTTTATAATTTTTTTTGAAATAATACCATATAATTGTGTAACAAATGAATAATCAATAGAGTTCTTGCAAATTCGGGTGTAAACACACCGATTCCGAAAATGCAAATTGCATATAAGGAAACGATGGCTTTAGCCTCGCTAATTCATTGGCATTGAGCTAAAGCCTCCGATTCCAGATGAGTTTTATAATAAGTTTAATAACTCTAAAGAAAAATAGAATATAATTACAACCAATAAACTACAGGAGAATAGATGCTTCGATTTGCCCCGTCACCAACTGGTGATATGGATATAGGTAACCTGCGGGTTGCCATCTTAAACTATATTGTTGCCAAGCAGAAAAATGAACAGTTTCTTATTCGTATAGAGGACAGTGATACCAAGAGGAATATAGAGGGAAAAGATACAGAGATTATGATGCTACTAGAGAAGTTTGCTATCACTCATAACTCTGTCTATCATCAGAGTGAACACCTCGGTATTCATCAAAAATTAGCTATACGACTACTCCAAGAAGAGAGAGCTTTTATCTGTAAATGTACAGAACAAGACTTGGAAGAGGCTAGAGAGATTGCCAAAAAAGATGGGATAGCCTATCGCTATAACAACAGATGTGAAATTTTGACCAACGATGACTACAAAAAGCTCAAAGAGAGTGGCGAACCGTTTGTTATTCGTCTTAAAAAGCCTGAACAAGATATCATCAATAATGATGTCATCAAGAGGAGTATCAAAACTGCTCCAAATGAGGTTGATAGTTTTGTAATTATGCGAACAGATAACACTCCGACATATAACTTCGCTTGTGCGTGTGATGATATGCTAAGTAATATAAGTTTTATCATTCGTGGAGAAGACCACCTAACTAATACACCTAAACAGATGCATATCAAATCTGCTTTGGGTTATGATTCAGATACAAAATATGCTCATCTACCTATTATATTAAACAGTGATGCTAAAAAGATGAGTAAGAGAGATGAAGCTAGTTCGGTAAAGTGGCTATTTGAAGAGGGGTTTGTTCCTGATGCCATCCTAAACTATCTAATTCTTTTAGGTAACTCAAAAACTCCAAAAGAGATATTTACCCTACCTGAAGCTATAGAGTGGTTTAATTTGGAGACTATATCTAAGAGTGCTACCAAATTTGATATTACTAAACTGCAATTTATCAATCGTGAACATCTAAAGCTGATGGATGATAAACAGCTATCAGGTCTCTTTGGATTTGCCGATGCAGATATAGGAAAATTGGCTAAACTCTATCTTGAAGAGTGCAGTACAACCAATGAGTTAGAGGCAAAAATTCGCCCTATCTTCAAACCTAAAAACTTCGATGGTGAGTGGGGTGAACAGATGAGGACGATAGAGAGTCTCATCTCTGAAGCTCCTGCATTTCAGACATTTAATCAACTAAAAAAACATATTACCAAAGAGAGTGGACTCAAAGGTAAAAATCTATTTAAACCACTACGAATTCTCTTGACAGGAGCCGAAAATGGTCCTGAACTGAGTGAAATCTATCCACTAATCAAATCTTATATCTTGGAGGTTGCATCATGAGTGCATTAATTTTTGCTATTGTTCATCTTTTACATTCGGTTATCACCCTATACATTTGGGTTGTTATTATCTCTGCTGTTCTATCATTTGTACAGCTTGACCCACGAAATCCTATTATTGAGATTCTTAATCGTCTGACTCAACCAGCTTTTGCTTTTGTTCGCCAAAAGATACCGTTTGTAGTATTTTCAGGGATTGACCTATCACCAATTGTTATTATCCTTGGACTACAGTTTATCGATATGTTTATGATGCGTTCTATTATGATGTAAAGTATACATTTGGAATCGGAGACTTTAGTCCCGAACATTACGAGGCTAAAGCCATCGGTTCCGTATATGCAATCTGCATTTTCGGAATCGGCGTGTTTACACCCGAATTATTTATTGAACAAAGACCCTTTCATAGGCAGGGGGATGCCTATAATCTATAATATCAGGAGAGTATAATGCATCGTTTAACCATTATATTTTTTCTATTTTTTACAATAGTACAAGCAGACTCTTTTACTTTCAAAGAGATAGAGGTAATGCCACAAAGTATAGCTAAAGACTATTATACTTGGCGTTTTTTACAAGAGAAAAAAACTTCAAAAGAAGAGGCTCTAAAAGCATATGAATGGACAAAGAGAAAAAGCCATAAACTAAAAAAAGCTATTCGTAAAAAAGTTGGTTATCTTCCAAAAGAAGAGCATAAAACAAAAACTCAGAAAGACCCCAATAACTATATTATTTACCCTGCAAAAGCTGCCAAAAAAAGTAGAAAAAGTCTAAAACGATTATATAGAAAAATTAAAAAAGAGGGAAAATACTCTGATGTCTTAAAGGTTATGGCAGACCCAAATCCATTTGAAGCTCTAAAAACTGTTACAGCAAAAACCCAATCTTATATCTTTAATGGTTGTGAGACAAAATATAGAAAAAAGTGGTTCAACCATCCATTATCAAAAGAGCAACTCCAAGAGTTGGCAAAAGAGAAGCAGTTTAATCAGACTATATTTAAGATAGTTACAACACACTCTTTGCAAAATATAAAAAAATCTCTAACGCTTACACCAATAACAGAGAATCTATCCTTTAAAAGTACATTTTTACTAGCCATCAATGCAATCGAATTTTCAGAGATAGAGATTGCAAGTAAATATCTAACCGTAGCTAGAACCAAAACAGAGTCACAATCAAAACACGACCAGTGTGATTTTTGGCTCTATCTTCTTACCAAAAGAAAAAGCTATCTAAATAATCTGATTGGAAGTAAACAGATTAATATCTATACGCTTAGTGCTAGAGATATTTTAAAAAGACCATATCCAAAGGTCATAACTCCAAATCTAGGTTTCCACTTGGTAGAAAATATAGACCCATACAGCCCTATAGATTGGGAAAAGATAAAGATAGCTATGACAAAAGAGCCTGAAAATATAGACAGGTTGGCAGAGAGATACAACTCCTATGCCACAGAGGGAATCTACTCATACCTAAAAGAGAAAGCATCAGGCTATAAAAAACCCTACTACCCAATGCCATATCGTGATGCAATGATAGGTACAGATAGATATAGAGTTGCCCTACTCTACGCTCTAGGAAAACAAGAGAGCCGTTTTGTTCCTGCTTCTATCTCCACTTCATATGCACTTGGAATGATGCAAATCATGCCATTTCTCATTAAACATTTAGCAAAAGAGCGTGGAGAGAAACTTGACCTAAATGAGATGTTCAATCCATACACAGCCATAAGCTATGCCAATCAACACTTGGACTATCTAACTACCTATCTCTACCATCCACTATTTATCGCCTATGGCTATAATGGTGGTATAGGATTTACAAAAAGAAGCATAAAGAGCAGTCACCTCTTTAAAACAGGAGAGTATGAACCATATCTAAGTATGGAGCTTATAGATTATGAGGAGTCTAAAGAGTATGGCAAAAAAGTTCTAACTAACTATATTGTCTATCTAAATATACTTGGAGTTAAGACGAGACTTACTCCCTTTTTGGATATATTGGACAAACCTTTGGAGACGGATAAGTTTCGGTAAGCTTGACATATTTAAAAGTATGATGTATAATCATACCAATAAACCATAAGGAGCTTATCATGACAAGAGCAAAAATAGCAATAACTATAGACCAAATGTTACTTGAAACTTTAGATGATTTGGTTAAAAATAGTCTGTTTCAAAATAGAAGCCAAGCTATCAATAATGCAGTAAAAGATATGTTGTCTCGTATTCAAAAAACCAGACTTGAACTAGAGTGTCAGAAGTTGATAATGGAAGAGGAGAGAGACTTTGCTGATTTGGGAATAGAGGAGGATTTTATAGAATGGGAAACCTACTAAGAGGAGAGATAAGATGGGCAGAACTCAATCCCACAGTTGGGCGTGAACAACAAGGTCTAAGACCTATTTTGATTCTTAGTGACAACGCATTTAACAGATATTCAGGTACAGTTATCGCTGTTGCCATAACCAATAAAAAGCAGAAAGCTGGGTTTCCATTGACTCTAAAATTGGATTCAAAAGAGTTGCCTAAAGAGTCTTGGGTAAAAATCTCTCAAATACGAACACTCTCAACTAAACGCATTGGTAAAAGAATTGGAGAAGCTTCAAATACAGAGATTGTTAAAGTCATTGAGGGATTGAATGAGATTTTAGGGCTATAGATTTTATGATATAATAGACGAAAAACGGAGAAGGAGATTTAATGCTTTTCAATAAAAATATATTAGATTTAGAAAATGGTAACTAT
>NZ_JAACKB010000446.1 GCF_010892395.1 Sulfurovum sp. bin170 | reverse complement strand
TTAGGTTTTTTTATGAGGTGGAATAGATGGAAAATATAATAAAAATTAACACGAACTACAGATAGCCTCCATAAGTCTCTCTTCACTTATAGGTTTTACCAAAAAAGCATCAGCTCCTCTAATCAGAGACTCTTTTTCACGAGTCTCATTAGATGAGATAGCGATAATAGGGACTCTGGGGATGGTATCATCATCCATATACCGTGCTAGAAACTCTATGCCATTGACTTTTGGCATCTCTATATCCAACAGGATAAGCTCTATATCAGGATTTTGATGGAGTTTATCTAGTGCATCCTCTCCATCAGCTGACTCAAGAGTTTCAATCTCATATAGCTTTTTCTTTAAGATGTTAACTAGTAATTTTCTATTTATATAATCATCGTCAACAACCAAAACTTTGAAAACAGCCATTAAGCACCCCTATATTTATCAATAACTCGTTTAAGCTCATCTTTTTTGATAACTCCAATAAGCTCCTCTTTGATGGTCTCACGGTTATATTGACTATCTTTTGACTCGGTTAAACTTAATAGGATAACAGACATATCTCTGTGTTGCATCTTAATGGCCTCTTGGTTAAATGCTTCTAACTCTCTATCTATCAAGAGAGTATCATAGTCACTATTTTGAATCTTGTTTTCAAGGTTTTTCATATCAGAGATTATCTCAATCTGATACTCTAAGTTGGAGAGTACTTTTGATAGTATCTGTGCCTCTAATGGATTCTTTTTTGCGATTAGTATCACTTTCTCTTCATCTACATCCTCTATTATATCCAATAGACCATCCTCATTATCCTCTTCTAGTAGAGTGATTTTGCTAGGACGGCTACTCTTTATACTCTCTACCACTACCACCTCTTCACTCTTGGTGATAGGCTCCTCTTTTATTATATTTTCAGCTTGATTGAGAAACTTTTTGAGTACAAATAGGAGTTCATTATTCTCAATAGGTTTAGCGATATACTCATCTAAACCCTCATCCAAAAATCTTTCACGGTCACCTTTTAATGCATTTGCAGTTAGGGCGACAATCGGTGTATGAGGCAGGGACTCTTCATTTTCATAGTTTATAATCTCATGAGTAGCTTCGATACCATCCATTACAGGCATCTGTATATCCATGAGGATAAGGTCATATTTTGTATCTTTGATTTTTTCAAATGCTTGAAGTCCATCATTTGCAAGGTCTACCTCTATCCCGTACTTCATGAGTATCTGTTTAACAAGTTTTTGATTTATCATATTGTCTTCTGCCACAAGTATTTTACCATCAAATTGGATGCTGTCAAATAGTGTATAGCTGTTTCTTCTTGGCTGACCTTTAGTTTTTACTACTTCATTATTTATATTATCATCTTTGATTCTATTGACTGCATTTAGAATCTTTGTTGGAGTGATAGGTTTGTATAGTATTTTACTACCTTTAATACCTAATGCTTCAATTTTAGCTCGATTGCTAAAACCTGTAATAAGTGTAACTTTACTTGGGTCAAGTTTATGGATACTATCTATAATTGTCTTATCAACGGAGTCTATATCTATCCATATATTATCTATAGATTTACTTTTATTAAAATCGTTAAGTTCACTAGCTGTTAAAAAACTATTTGTTGAAATATTAAAATAGTCTAAATATCTCTTTATATAGTTATCAAGTTGTGTAGGTTTACTAGCTTGATACTTAACTATAGATATATCATCTTGAATAGAGAATTTATCTAGCGCGGTACTCTCTAGCACCTCCTCTAGCTCTAGTGTAAAGTAGAATCTTGTACCTTTCTCTTTTTGGCTCTCTAGCTTAAGTTCACTATCCATTATCTCTAAAAATCTAGTAGTGATAGTCAACCCTAATCCTGTGCCACCATATTTTCTTGTGATGGATACATCGGCTTGGGTAAAGGCATCAAAGACATTGAGCTGTTGCTCTTTTGTCATGCCTATGCCGTTATCTTCAATAGAGAATAGAATCGTAGCATGGTTATCTACTACCTCTGTTTTTGTTATCTCAACATTAATCCAACCACCAAAGTCAGTAAATTTAATAGCATTACTCAAAAGGTTAATAAGAATCTCTTTTATCTTTACAGAGTCTCCTAGAAGTTTTTTGTTTATAGTAGGGTCAAGATAGAAGTTAAGGTCAATATTTTTCTCAGATACTTTGACTCCATAAGTCTCTATAGCATTTTCAAACTCTACGATAGGGTCAAAGAGAGTAATATCAAGCTCGATTTTATTACTCTCTATCTTTGATAGGTCTAAGATATTGTTGATGATACTAAGCAGATTTTCAGAGCT
>NZ_JAACKB010000445.1 GCF_010892395.1 Sulfurovum sp. bin170 | reverse complement strand
GAATATCTTCACCTAAATGTACCGTTATATCTTCAAATTTTTCTTCTAAATCCCAAACTCTTTTTAGCACAAAATCAGAAAAATCAATTTCTATAAAACATTCGCTATCTAACGAGTGACTATTTAAAATAGAATCTAGGTTAAACTTCTTTTCGCCCAAGCCCAATTTGATAGCATTCAGAAGACTCGTCTTGCCAAAACCATTTTCAGCCAAGATAATGGTTCTCTTATCAAATATAATCTCTTGTACTCCATGATAAGAGAAGAGATTTTTTAAAACAATTTTTTTAATTCTCAATAAAACTACCCTTATAATAATTACTTACTCTCTCTTCAATCTCTTTTAAAATACCTATTCTATTAGAGCTATTTTTACGGCTTTTTTCTATCTCATAAATACGGCTAAATAGTTCTTTACTTGCATTATCCAACTCCATATCATTCAAAGCAACTGTTATATCATTACTCTCTTTCATTTGTATCTTTCTCTTATATTTTTGAGCCAACTTTAATGCAGAATTTTCAATATCTCCATCATTGTTCCAATAAGTTTGAATTATCTCTACCTCTTCACTAGAGATAAGTTCAACATCTCTCTTTTGAAATTCTTCTGTTATTTCTATCTCAAATAGTTTCTCTAGCAACTCTTTTCTCACATCAAGATTAAAAGCCCCCATTCCCAATTGTCCATTTCGTCGCCTATGACCTCTTTTGTCTTCTCTATCCCTATAATCCAAAAGCACTTCCCTATATTCCCAAAGAGGCTTCATCCACTCCTCACCATTTTGAACCATACCCTCCATTGACCTATCTTTCTCAATTACCGTACAAGTCCAACAACCAAAACGCGTTTTACCACAAGATGGTGCTTCAGGATTGAGTGCAATATTACAATCAGCATCTCCATCACGCACAGACCCATCAGCCATAGTAGCCCCTTGAGAATAGAGTCTCATCATATCCTCATGAGACCCCCAAGGAGCTTGATTTTGTGTCAAATACTGCCACACTTCACTTGTTGTCCAATCTTTGATAGGAGAGAGTACGAAAGCATTTGGGATTTGGTCATGCAGAGATAAACCTTGAAAGTTTAATTCTCTAGAATTGATAGAGATAGCCCGACTCACAGATTCATCTGTCCGTACTCCAAGAAGCATCAAAATAGATTGATTATCTTTAACCAAACTCTCCAAGAAATGCGTAGCAGGACGAATTTTAAGTCTATCAGTACACCACCTAAACCATTTATTAGGAGCAGGATAACCCTTACCAATCATCAAAGCAAAAAAAGACTCTTCCACCTTAGGTTTAATCAAATTTACAGATAGGTTTAAATCCTCTTTTTGACAATAAATATCTATAGACTTTAAAATATTCTCCAGATAAGACTCAATCACAGGCATCTCAACCGTCGTATCAGAAGAGACTACAAAAGACTCTTTGAGTTTTATACCCTCTGCTTTTAGTTCTAGTAGCATCTCTATCACTAATTGCAAAACTACCGTTGAGTCTTTTCCTCCTGAAAATGTGACGACTAGAGGTCTATCGTTTGAGAGGTAGTGGTGTTTTAGTAGTTGTTTGGTCTGTATTTGTTTGTTCATTATTCCTCAATACTACTAAATAAATCTATTATTTTATCAAATTCTATTTCAAATAATTCAACTTTTTCTTTTGTCTCTTCTTCTCCACTAGATGTTTTTTCAACATCTTTTTTATATTTAAACATAGAGTTTCCTATTAAAGTCTTTTTC
>NZ_JAACKB010000444.1 GCF_010892395.1 Sulfurovum sp. bin170 | reverse complement strand
TTATTGTTTTTTATTTAAATTTAATATAAATAAAATTTTAAACATTGAATCTAAAATGCATCACATCACCATCTTGGACGATATACTCTTTCCCCTCAAGACGGTTTTTCCCTGCATCTTTAGCTCCATTTTCACCGTTGTATTTGATGAAGTCATCATAGGAGATAACCTCTGCACGGATAAATCCTTTCTCAAAGTCGTTATGTATAACAGCGGCCGCTTTTGGAGCCGTTGTATTTTGTCTAATAGTCCATGCTCGAACCTCTTTCACCCCTGCTGTGAAGTAAGACATGAGTCCTAGTTTATCAAACCCTTTATGTATGATTTGGTCTAGTCCACTTTCGGTTACTCCAAGGTCAGATAACATCTCTTCTCTCTCATCTTCATCAAACTCGACCATCTCCTCTTCTATCTTTGCACAGAGTTTAATAACCTCATAATTTCGCTCATCTGCATAAGCTCTTAGAACTTTAACAAATTCATTGTCTTCATCCAAGCTATCCTCATCAACATTGGCTCCATAGATAATCTCTTTAGATGTTAGTAGACGCAAATCCTTATTGATGGCTAAAAAAGCATCCTCTTCAATATCAGGAAAAGTAGAGACAGGATTATCATTCTCTACATGTTCTAGTAGTGCTTCAGCAGTAGCAAGTTGTGCTTTAGCCTCTTTATCATTACCTTTGGCTTTTTTCTTAAGTGAATCAACGCGTTTTATAATAGCATCCAAATCAGCAAAAAGAAGCTCCTGCTCGATAATCTCAACATCACGAATAGGGTCGATGGAACCCTCAACATGCACCACATTCTCATCTTCAAAACATCTAACAATATGCAAGATAACCTCTGTCTCACGAATATTAGAGAGAAATTTATTTCCAAGCCCTTCACCCTTACTAGCCCCTTTGACAAGACCTGCAATGTCTACAAAATCAAGTGTAGAGTATTGAATCTTCTCAGGGTTAACGATTTTAGCTAACTCTTCTAATCGTGTATCAGGTACAGGTACTACTGCTTTGTTTGGTTCTATTGTACAGAAAGGGTAGTTTGCACTCTCTGCATTTTGTGCTTTTGTTAGGGCGTTGAATGTGGTTGACTTACCTACATTTGGTAGTCCTACTAGTCCGATGCTTAATCCCATATTATATGTTCCTTAGTCAAAAAATAATTGCGTGATTTTAGCTAAATCTTTGTGAAGAGAGGGTTATATGCTATTTGAAAAATTTTGATTTACACTTATATTCTTTTTTATTCTTCCCAAATTTCACTTCTCTTCTCTTTCACAACAAAACAATAAGCACTAATCTGTTAAAATACACCCCTTATAAAAGTCTCCAAATCAAAAGGTTTAATAATAATGAATAAGAGCAAAGATTTTTTACGCAGAATAGTAGAAGAAGATTTAAAATCAGGCAAATATCAAGAAGTTGTTACAAGATTTCCTCCTGAGCCTAATGGATTTCCACACATCGGTCATGCCAAATCTATCACCATCAATTTTGGTATTGCCAAGGATTACCAAGGGCATTGTAACCTTAGAATGGATGATACCAATCCAACCACAGAAGACACCAAATATGTGGAGGCTCTCAAAGATGCTGTGCAGTGGCTTGGGTTTGAGTGGGATGAGCAGGTTCATTTTACCTCTGATTATTTTCCTAAACTACATGATTATGCCGTTGAACTTATTAAAATGGGTAAGGCGTATGTTGACAGCTTAACCGAAGAGGAGATACGAGAATATCGTGGAACGGTTACAGAGGCAGGAAAAAGAAGCAAATATGGGCAAAGAACCGTCCAAGAGAACTTAGACCTTTTTGAAAGAATGAAAAATGGCGAGTTCAAAGATGGCGAACATGTATTAAGAGCCAAAATTGATATGTCATCGGCTAACATGAAAATGCGTGACCCACTTCTGTATCGTATCAGACACGCACACCATTTTAGAGCAGGGGATGCGTGGTCTATCTACCCGATGTATGACTTTGCCCACTGTTTGTCTGATTATATTGAAGGGGTTTCGCACTCAATCTGTACGCTAGAGTTTGAAAACAACCGTGATATTTATGATTGGGTGCTAGATACATTGGGGCTTGTGACTCCAAGACCTTACCAGCATGAGTTTGCACGATTGGGTATTAACTATACGGTCATGAGTAAACGAAAGCTTTTAGAGTTGGTCGAAGGTGGAGTTGTTAGTGGATGGGATGACCCCCGTTTACCTACCATTGCAGGATACAAAAGAAGAGGTTATACGCCTGAATCTATCTTGAACTTTTGTGATGGGATAGGTATAGCAAAAGCCAATTCGATGGTTGATGTAGCACAGCTTGAATTTGCTATAAGAGATGATTTAAACCCAAAAGTACCACGAGTGATGTGTGTACTTAACCCTCTAAAAATTACTATCGAAAACTATGAGGGTGTTGAAGAGATTGATGCCCCATACTACCCACACGATGTACCCAAAGAGGGGTCAAGAAAACTCCCTTTTTCTAAAGAGATTTACATTGACCAAAACGACTTTGATGAAAATCCTCCAAAAGGTTATTTCCGTCTTACCCCTCTTCAACCTGTAAGGCTTAAGTATGCTTATATCATCACTTGTAAAGAGGTCATAAAAGATACTAATGGTAATGTGGTAGAGATAAAAGCTGAGTATCACGCTGATTCTAAAAGTGGTTCAGACACGAGTGGAATCAAAGTCAAAAGTGCCATTCAATGGGTGGAGGCAACACAGGCTAAAAGCGTTGAAGTAAGAGTCTATGATAGACTTTTCAAAAATGAAGCTCCCCAAGGTGTAGAGGATATAAATCCAAACTCTCTAAAAATCATTAAAAATGCTCTGATTGAACCTGCTGTAATCACGCAGAGACCAGATGTTAGATTTCAGTTTGAAAGAGAGGGATATTTTTATGCTGACCCTGTTGATTATACTGATGAAAACCCTGTCTTTAATAAAATTGTCGGACTTAAAGAGTCTTCATCTAAAAAGAAAAAAGCACCTCAAAAAACACCTAAGTCTGAACCTAAAAAAGTACAAATAGATGGCGAAGTAGTAGCTATGAGTGAAGAGGAACAAGTACTTTTTGACAAGTACACCAATGAACTTAAACTAAACTTTGAAGTAGCGAACACATTGGCTCGTGACAAAAAACTATCTGATTTTTATGAAGAGGCACTACTAACACTTAACAGTCCTGTGAATATTGCTAATATTGTAACAAACGATGTAGCCAGAGCGTTAAAGCAAAAAGAGACAAGTGAGCTAAAATTTTCTGCCAAACAGATAGCCGAACTTATTAAAATGGTTGATGATGAGCTTATTTCAAGTAAAATTGCTAAACAGGTATTTGAAGAGATGAGCAAAAGTGGAGAGAACCCAACACAAATAGTTGAAGCCAAAGGGCTTGTACAGATAAGTGACCCTGATGTGATTTTGCCTATTATTGATGAGATTATTGCGAAAAATCCTGATAATGTGGAGAAGTTTAGAGCTGGTAATCGTAAGCTTTTGGGCTTTTTTGTTGGGCAGGTTTTGAAAGCTACAAAAGGGAAAGGGAATCCTAAGGTTGTTAATGAGTTGGTGAGTCGGGAGTTGCAGTAAAAGGTTCTCTCACGACTTAAAATTAAAACTCTCATATGCGTATCCCACCGAGGACGGATGGGAACGAGTAAAGGTTCTCTCACGACTCCACCTCGTCCCATTCTCTCCTGAGATGGGATGTAGGGTGTGATTGCTATCACACCTTCGATTTGCATAAGTGTAGACTCTTCTCTTTTAAGCCTTTCGGTGGAATCTCTTTTTTGTGTGAATATTTTTAAATGGTGCGATGGCAATCGCACCCTACGGGTCATTTTACAAACTAATGCAAAGAGACTATTTTCTAAAATAGTATAAAATTGTGACTCTTAGTTTATTTATATCTCTTTTTTA
>NZ_JAACKB010000443.1 GCF_010892395.1 Sulfurovum sp. bin170 | reverse complement strand
CAGCCCTATTAAAATAGAGTTTATGTCCATCACCATCAAGAGTGCCATCACTGTTATAGTCAGTAAACATCAGATGGTCTGTAGCCTCTGTAATAACAGTATATGAGCCATCACCGTCTTCATTGAAAGTTAATCTATCTCCTTCTATAGTAATATTTTCCGTATCACCACGATCTGTAAATGCATCTGCTTGGGCATTAAATATAAGTTCAACCACAGCATTTGATTCAGCATCATACATATAAAAAGTTTTTTCTGCTACAAGCTCTTTTGTCGTTTCTGTTTCACTATCCTGTATAACCTTAACCTCATTCTCATCAATAATAGTCTCCTCCATAGCCTCTTCTATACAGCTATCATTATCCTCACAACTATCAATCTTCGTAGGTAACTCATCAGCAATCCCAGCCTCTTTTAGCTCCTCAGCTATCTCTTTTATATTGGCTAACACAGCTCTAGGAGATGAGAGATTTTGCTCTTGCAAAGTATTTAAGTTAATCTCAAAATCTTTCAAAAGAACCTCATAAAACTCCTGTTGATTATCCATCTCTTTAACAGCATCAATATCATTAGCTGTTAAATGTCCAGCATCCACCATAGCTTGTAATATAGAGAGGTCTTTCTCCTCCTCTGTTGGTGCTAGTCCATTGAATGGGATGGTAAATTTATCTGTATAGTGTTCGCTACCTGTATCTTGAAGTTCAAGTAAGAGAGGTAGAGTTGGGTCATATGTCTCTAGTAGATATTTACCCTCTGCTGTATTGGTAATCTTATTCCAAATAGTAGCAACCGTATCACCTTTGTTAATACTCACTTCTGCTTGAAGCTCTGTAACTCCACAGATACCATCTCTGTTCTCATCTTGACAGATATTTACCACAATAGATTGTGGAATCCCTACTAGATTTAAAATCTTCTGCAACAGCTCTTTTGCCTCATCACTACTTCCCCCACCACAACTTGCTAATCCTAACATTGATACTATGCTTAATGACCATAGAAACTTTTTCATGCTCTATCTCCTTATTATGTTTATAAGTTATTATGATAGCATAGCGAACTTACCCAACTCCTTAAAATAATTTGAGGTGGATTCGACTCATAAAGGAATACCCTGTATCAATATCAAGAGTATTTCAAAAAAAGTACTAAAAATAGAATAGATAAGATACCAATAGTAATCACAACTCCAATAGAGTGTATAGCTCCAATACTACTCAAAACTAATATCCCAAACCCAGAAAAAGAGGTAAGAAGTGAATAGAAAATAGCCTCTTTGGTCTCTTCTGAGTTCTCTTGGCTCATATAGATACCGTAGTCTATTCCTGCAACTATAATGATGATTATAGAGAAAAGATGCATAATATTTATAGAGACAAAGCTTAGATACAAGAGTATTATAGCAATAGGAAAAAGTATAAAATTTAGTGCCAAGATGCTTTTCTCTCGAACTACAAAAGAGATAATCGCTACAATAGAGAAAAATGCTAAAAAAAGATAAAGCAGTAGACTATCAAACATCTTTTTTGTTGTATCTTTTATCAGTTTGGAAGCATCTATCAGATAGACTCCATCCATAGGTTTTAGAATATCTATATTTAACCTATCTATTGTAGCAATGGTATAAAATCTATTATCTCTCTCTATTACTTCATAACCTAGACTCTTAAATGTCTCTAAATCTATAGAATATTGACTTGGTATCTTCTCAACAAAATCATAAGAGGAGGAGAAATACCCATCTTTAAAGCCCAACTCTTTAGCACTCTTCTCTAGTAACTTTTTTAGTTTATCAAAATCATAACTCTCTATCTGCTCTTTTTTATTTTTGAACTGTTCATCTGTCAGTGCTAGTTTAGAGATAACATTTGTTGATGGTATCTGCTTCTGTAGTCTATAGGCTTTTTCTATAAGTTCATTTATACTATCTGCTTCAATTAATATAGTAGATTTTTGAGGCATATTCTCTTGGATAATATTCTGTTTTGCTTTTAACTCTTGGTTATCATAGTCTAAATTTTTCAAATTATAATCAAACTCTATAGTTGCCCCTGCATAGAGTATGGCTAATAGAGAGAATATAAACACCCCATTGATTGGCAAAATAGTTTTTATATTGGATAGAAAATTGAGATTTAGTCTATCTGCTTTTGGTGAGAATCTAAAGTGAGGATAGATAAATGTAAATTGAAAATATGAGAACCCAAGGCTGATAAGTGCAAAAACAGAGAGTTGAGAGATAAGAGGAAATGAGACAAACTGCAACATTACAAAACCAAGTGCTGTAGTCAAAAATGCTATAAGTATCGGTCTATTAATCCCTTTTTTTAGATACTCTCCATGAAAGTAGTTATGAAATAGATAATCAACCGATATAGAGCTAATAGCAGAGCCAAATGCCAAAGTAAAGATGGATAGTTCAGAGAAGATAGCTGTTGAGATACTAAGTGCCACAAATATAGAACTAGCCAAAGTGATGCTGTTTGCAATAAGAACTCTATAATCTCTGAGTGTTAGAAAAAAGAGTATAATCAGTAGTCCAAAAGAGAGATATAAAATAGTATGAACATTAGATTTTATAATAGTTGAGTTTTGTGCTGTAAAAAATAGCGTTGAGAAAGCGACTACCCCCTCTTGGTCTGCAAAGATGTCTGACAACTCTCTCTCTATCTTTTTGGCACTCTCCATATCACTCATTTTGCTTTTGAGTTGTGCTGTAAGTAGATAACCATACCCACCAAGTGCCAAATACCCATCTCTGCCTAGTTTCTCACCAGAGAAGATATTGAACTCAAACAGCTTGAATGGGTCATTTTTGTCAATTGGTTGATAGATAAGTGAATCTATTAGTCCATTTTTTAGTTCACTCACTCTCTTCTCTATATTTTTTTGCTCTACAGGGATAGGTCTGAATTCACTCAAAAGAAAATAGTTCTTTTTTAGATAGTCAGAAATCTCTATCTTTGAGAGGTTTAGCTTGGTCTCTTTGATAAAATAGAGAGTCTCTAGCTTTTTCTCTATAGCTATTAATTTATCTCTATTCTCTTGGCTGAAACCTTTGATGGTCACAAAAAGTGTCGATGAGGTCTCAAAACTATTAACCGTTTTGAGCTTCTCTATATTCTCATCACTCTCAAATATAGAGAGCATATTGGTAGTGATATGGCTTGGATTAAAAAGAGATATGGAGAGAAGTACTATCAACAGATAGAGAACAAAAGGACTACTTTGCTTCAATTTTTATGGTATCTCTGTTTGTAAAATTGATAATAAAAAAGTCTACAGACTCATCTGCTTTTAGGGATAACTCTATATTGGAAACCACCTCTTTTGTATCATCTGTTGGTTCAAACTGATATTTTTTATCCCTCTTTTCTATTTTAAAATTCTCTTTTAGACTCTCAAAGTTTTTAGAAAAGAGTGCTTTTGTTAGTCGAAAATAGAGTGCAACTTCTGGTTTCTCATTTAGGTTTATGGTAGTTAACAGCTCGTTATCATCACCATGAACAGTTAAATTATTATCAACTTTTGTAATGGTCTTTCCATCTCTGTATCTGACAATAGTTTTCACATCGTCATAGCTGACATTACCATCACGGTATGTGTATAGCTCTAGTGCCTCTACGAATTTTGTCTCTTTGAAGTTTACTGTTTGGGAACATAAGGATATAATAGTTAGGGAAAGTATAAATAGTGTTTTTTTCATATTTGAATTTTAGCAGAAGATTATTAAACTGTTGAACTATCTATGTCGATATATCTCGACCTATCTCTTTTGTTATTATATCTTTTTGACCCATGAGGTTTCCTTTTTTAAGGTGGTCTTATTTTAGCATAAAAGAACAGAGTGTTGCTGGATTTTTGATAAATTGAGTGTTGACTTTAGTTGTTATTGCCTATGCATTCCACCTCAGAGAGGATGGAACGAGAGGCATGACGAGTAAGAATCTTCCGTAATTATATCGTTGTTGTTCAAGGGTAGA
The DNA here is from genome assembly GCF_010892395.1 of Sulfurovum sp. bin170. Lineage (GTDB taxonomy): Bacteria > Campylobacterota > Campylobacteria > Campylobacterales > Sulfurovaceae > UBA1140. The sequence goes on along the minus strand of NZ_JAACKB010000443.1, from coordinate 57 downwards.
GACACTGCTCTACCCCTACAGATATTATTTTTCTTTTCGTAGGGGTAGACCCATGTG
>NZ_JAACKB010000442.1 GCF_010892395.1 Sulfurovum sp. bin170 | reverse complement strand
TTGGGATACTATGTTATTTAGAGCAGATACTTTTTTAGCTATCTCATTTATATCTCTCTCACCTGACTCCAAAACAGCAGAGATAACAGATGGGTTTGCATCGAGTGATTTTTTGATTCTCTCAATAATAAAATCTCCCAGTTTTTCTGCCTCATAATCAGCATATAGCTCATCAAGCAGAGTGATAATCTCATCAATATCAAATGTCAAATCATACTCTATAACCATACGAACAATACCATTAACCGCTCGTCTAAGTGCAAATGGGTCTTTTGAGCCTGTTGGAATTTTACCAACGGAGAAAAGACCAATAAGTGTATCAAGCTTGATAGCCATTGCCACAATAGCAGAGAATCTGGAGGATGGAAGTTCTGCCCCCTCACCCAGAGGATAATACTGCTCTTTTATAGCACTATAAATCAGTTCATCTTTGCCCAGTGCTTTGGCGTAATAGTAACCCATAAGACCTTGAAGTTCTGTAAACTCATAAACCATTTCAGAGGTCAAGTCAGCTTTTGCTAAACTAATAGTCTCCTCCATAAGCATAGTTAACTCATGCGAATTTTTTCCTGTCTCTCTCTCTACACTGTCCATATATAGTGAAAGTAGTCTAAGTGCAATAGCTTTTTCTCTATCTATCTTATCCATCAAGCTACCTAAACCATCCATAAAGGTAATCTTCTCTAATCCATCAGTGATAAGACCACGATTGAGGTCATTTCTATAGAAAAACAGACCATCGGAGAGTCTAGGCTTAAGCACTCTCTCATTCCCTGCGACAACTTTAGTATAATCATCTGTTACAGCATTGGAGACGACTATAAACTTGTTACTCAACTTCCCATCTTCAAACACAGGAAAATAGCGTTGATGCTCTTTCATGGATGCGATAATCGCCTCTGGGGGCAACTCCAAAAAAAGCTTATCAAAAGAGCCAAGTAGAGACTTTGGATTCTCGGTAATCGCTACAATCTCATTTAGTAGAGATATATCTCTCTCTATAGTGATATTATGCTCCCTCTCCAAGATATTAAACTCTGCTAAAATTTTTGCTTTTCTAATCTCTGGAGAGAGAGAGACCATTCCCTCTGCCAAAATCTTTTCATATTGACCTATATCTGCTACTTCGATAGCTTCAAAATCGACCATTCTATGAACAAAAGTTTTACTGTCAGACTTAACACCAAACAGTTCAACATCCACAGAGTCATTGTCAAGACGAACCTGCAACCAGCGAATAGGACGGATAAACTCATCACTTCTGTTACTCCAACGCATCATCTTTCCAAAACTCATAGATGCTATCCATTTCTGTATCATCTCTTCAAGTAGTTCTTCTATCGCTGTTCCCTCTTCCTCTTTTTTGAAGTAGAGAACCTCTTTACCATTTTTTTTACTGGTAGTTAACGCATTAAAATGCACACCACATTTTCGTGCAAATCCTTCACCTGCCTTGGTCACTTTCCCATCTCTTATAGCTACCCTCATTGGTGGGCCGAATAGTTCGGTTGTACTATCTGCTTGTTTTATAGCTATAGATTCATGTTTTAGAACTAAACGGCGTGGTGTATATAGAAATTCAAACTCTGTCGGTAGTCGATATTCTTTTAGTATATTTTCCCAAGATTTTTCAATATTTTTGAGGATTTTTAGTAGTGGTATAGCAGGTAACTCCTCTACACCTATCTCTATTAGAAGTGATTTTGTCATGGTTGCTTGTCCTAGTTTTCAATAATTGTGGGATTTTACCATATCGTTGATAAATGAGGGGTTATAGAATTTTTTACTTATTTAAATAT
>NZ_JAACKB010000441.1 GCF_010892395.1 Sulfurovum sp. bin170 | reverse complement strand
TTTTGGGGTTTGGGTTAGGTGGAGGGTATGAAATGACGGGGTGATTTGTCTAAAGTGTAGTTATGTTATTATAATATAAAATTAGGAGATTATTTATGAGATATAAGAATTTGACACTTTTATCTATCTTAATATTAATAGGATGTGGGATTCAAATCCCTGATAAAATCAGTATAGAGATACCAGAGGTCTTAAATCCAACAAAAGATGAGTCAAACAGCACCAAGCAAGAGAAAGATAGAGTAGAGGGTCAAGCGAGTGGTTATCGTTCTGTTAAACAGTATATATCAAAACTACTTGAAATTGTTGATGAGATGAAATCAAATCTCTTTTTGGGCAATAAGATAATAGCAGATGTTGAGAAGAGGTGTCAGAAGATACCCACAGATGAGGTCTGTACTATTCCTGCTGGAACGCTCTCTTTTACGCTTGATGAGCAGGTTATCAAACAGCTGGAACTACTGGGAGACTCCTATTTATGGGAGAGAGATATTCACAGTTTAATTGGCAAAAGAGTCTTTTTTGGACATGAAGGTAAACTTCATCAATGAGGCTCCTTTGATGAGTGAATTTTTAATTGGAAAATTCATTGAACATATTAAACTATCAGACAGCGGGGCAATGATGAATATATATAGCTTTACGCAGAGACTCAATAGCCAAGCAGAGGAGTTTAATGATGAGCGTGTGTTCTTTTTTGATAGCAGTGGAGATGCCCTATCCGAAGATGAGTACTGTAGCACTGTCGATATAGGGTGTCCATTGGGTGATGAGAGTAACAACTCTATAGTGAAGCTTAAAATCATAGGTAAAAATCTATCAGAGGGGAAATATTTCCTACTGCCCCCTGAACAAAAGAGCTCAAATCTAACCATGGCAGAGTTGCTAAAATATCAAGTGGGTGAGTTTACCCTCTTTAGACATGCCAGACAGGGTGTTCTTTATGATACGAGCTATAGTGATAGTTTAGATAGGCTACAAGTCTATACAGGGATTGATATTGGGGGTGTCTCTTCTGAGGTGTTGGGAGAGGGAGAGAGACCTGTTTTGGGGATTAAGTAGGAGGGTGCATTTATGCCCACCAAAAAGGAATCTCATATATTTAATCGGTTGGCTCTTCAACTTTATACTACAATGATATGCTATAATTATTCAAACCCAACAAGGAGTCTATTATGCAAACCATTCAATTTAAAATTGATAACACTTATCTCAACTTTGTAGAAACGCTACTCAATAGTCTAACCATTGGAATAAAAGATTTATCAAAAATAGATGAAGAGACAAAATATAATGATAACTATTTCAAATCTAAAGAGGATGAATATATTTTTTATTTGCTAGAACTTAATGGGGAGATGCAACAAAAAAAATTAAATATAGAGCGAATACTCTATAAGGATAGAACAAAAGCTACAAAGTGGAGAGATGATATTATACAAATCATTGACCCAGATAAAAGTAGTCATCCAAAGGTAACTCAATCTGCCAAAGTTTTGAATAAAATCTATGAAGAGATGATTAAAAATGCCAAATAGGAGTCAACTCGTTCCAATATTTAACTCATCACACTCTATTGACTATGACTTAGAGTTTAATCTACCTACTGGATTAGATAAGCCTTCAGCACAAAGAACATTAAATGCATGGGAAGAGGGAACACTGGTTGATGGCATTGGTCAAGTATGGATTATATCTGATTTCTTAGCACAGATTTGGCGAACAGATGCCTCTACAGCAAGTTTTTTTGTAGGTAGTATATTATCTCATGATAAGGCTAATTTTGGAGGTAATAATTGTATTAAATATTCAGCTGTCATCTATAGACTCAATGAAATCATACAGAGTCCAACATCACATAAGCGTAGAGAATACCTTAGAGTATCTGAAAATATTGGTAAAGCAGTAAGAGACTCTGACCCCGTGGAAGTTATACGGTTGAAGTATAGAGAATTTATAGAAGAGACTAAAAAGAAGTTAAAACAACAAAAAATAAAACAATACAATATATCTTTTGATGAACTTACAGATGAACCTATAAACAATGCTTCCTCGGAATTTCATCATATTCGACGACAATCTATCTATCCAAATATGATTAGTCTCTTATGGAATGGTCTTATTATCAATCAAGAGACGCATCGTATTATCACTCAGCACAGTATATCCGATGAGTATGATTTAAAAGATATTTGTAAAGAGAGAGGTTGGAATCTTAACTGGTTTCATGATTATCAAGAAAATTTAGAACGATATGGGTTTTAAAACAAAACAATAAAACGCGTACACTCCCCATAAGTCTCTACGCATATCTCTCCACCTAACTCTTTCTCCACAATCATCTTGACAAGGTAGAGTCCAATCCCATCACTATCCTCTTTGGTACTGAAATATGGCTCAAAGATTTTAGAGAGATATTTTCGCTCAATTCCCCCTGCATTATCCGTAATGATAATAGTTGATTTATCGATGACAATCTCTATCTGTGGCTCTTTAACTTTTCTTGATACCAGAGCATCTTTTGCATTGTTGATGATATTTAAAATCACCTGCACAAACTCATTTTGATTGCCATATAGAGTGAAATTCTCTTTTTTATCAATTTTTAGAGTTATTTCATGCAGTTCCAATGAGCTATTTAAGATGGATTGAGCTTGTTTACACGCATCATAAATATCAAATTGAGTTTTCATTTTAGAGGGGTTGTAAAAGTTTCTAAAATCCTCTATAGTACTAGACATATATTGTAGTTCCAGATTTAATTGTTCTACAATACCCAATCCTCTTTTACTCTCTTTTAGCTCTTTTTTGATATTCATGAGTCCAAATGATAAAAAGTTCAGAGGTTGTCGCCACTGGTGGGCGATAATGGAAATCATCTCACCCATACTTGCTAGTCTGGATTGTTGTAAAAGCAGTGTTTGTTGCAGTTTTCTGTTATCTTCTAGGAGTTTGAATTTATAAGCGATGGCTAGAGAGAGTATAACAGACTCCAAAGCTACAGCGATATGAAAAAATGGAAAAGAGATACCTGTAATCTCAACAAACCCTATATATTCTACAATGACGACAGAAAGCACCATAGACCAACCCATAATGACAAGCTTAAATGCTACATCTATCTTTTTTGTCAGACGAAGAGCTTCACTCAACACCAACCATATGGGGATAAATATAGGGATAAATTTTGTAATGACAGCATGTGAAAATATTAGAGTCAAAAATAGGTCAACGACACTAAGAACCAAAATCAGTTTAATCAAACGGTCAAGTTTCTCAATCTGATAATGTCTGAAAAATGCTTCCAAAAATAGTATGGAAAAAAAGAGCATAAAAATCTGTGATATATCAAAGAGCATCAAACTTTTTAGTCCAAACATCTCATCAAAAGGTGCGATAAAGAGTGAGTCGAGATTCATCAAAAAAAAGAGTGCAGAGAGTTGTGCCAATGCATAGTAGAGATGTGGAGTTTTTCGGATATATAGATAGAGAGAGAGATTGTAAAGAGTAGCTGAGAGTATAACCCTAAAGCTCATAGCAACTATAAAAAAAGGCATATTTTCATAGTGATAGATAGTACCTGTATAGGTTGGGAAATAGTGTTTGTGGTAGAATAGAGCAACGGTTAAGTAGACAAAGATAAGGGATAATTTTATCTTTAGTGAACTACTCATAGAGTTTTATTTTGTATCCTATTTTTGAGACATTTTCTATGGTCTCTTTGTTGATGATGGTTCGTATGCTATTAACCAAAGAGCGAATGGCTGCAGAACTCATCGCTTTTTCTATCCAAATATAGTTTTCTATCTCTTGATAGGAGACGGCACGATTTTTATTTGTAATTAGAATATCAAGTAGTTTGGTTTGAGATACGGTGAGCTTTATGATGTTTTTATCAAAAATTAGCGTGTGGTTATAGGTATCATATTGGTGTTGTGAACTTAGGCGTATCACTGTGGGGCAACGAGACTCTATCTTCTTAAAAGAGAGTTCAAGTGTTTCTAACAGCGTCTCCTCAGCAATCGGTTTGACCAGATATTTGACCAAGTTTAACTCTACTGCTTTTAACAAATACTCGGTCGTTGTATATGCTGTGGTAATCAAGATAGGCATGGTATCATCATGCTCTCTAATCTTCTAGGCAAACTCCAAACCATTCATCTTTGGCATCTGAATATCAGTGATAATAATATCAGGCTGTTTATCATAATAGATAGCCAATGCCTCCTCTCCATCACTCGCTTCATATATAACTGAAAAATGCTCTTGGAGATACTCTACAACCATATTACGGATACGGAGTTCATCTTCGACATAGAGAAGGGTGTATTTGGGCATGTTTTTTCCTTTGGTTAATCTATCCATATTTAACTATCCACCTCCACAAACTCCACCCCATTTTTTGAGCCAATCAACAGATAACTTCTAAGTTTGGGGATAGCTTTTATCTTGTCAAGTTCCAAATACCCTTTAACCTGTTTTATCCCCTCTTTTTTTATATAACTGTAACTATCTTTATCTTTTTTCCACTTAAGCTCAAATAGATAGTTATTGGGAACCCTCTCATCTCTACCTGTGAGGATAATATCAGGATATTTTTTGTTTTTTTCAGGTTGTGAATCTATAAAATAGAACTCTGCAAAACTAAATAGGGAGAGAGCAATAATCTGAAAATATTTC
>NZ_JAACKB010000440.1 GCF_010892395.1 Sulfurovum sp. bin170 | reverse complement strand
TTTATTATGATAATACTCTTTAGCAACACTCTAATCGCAAATAGTGATACACATAAACTATTAGGAATAACAGTCAAAACTCAGACAGAGCAAAAAGTAGTAGTTTCAGATAGAAAAAAAAGATATGCAGAGCCTAAGAGAGCTATCTATAAAAATGCTCAAATGAAAAGAGTGTTAAAGTATACAAAGATTAAGAGAACTCCTCAAAAAGAGACAGCGTATGGGTTGAAAATGGGCTACAAAATATCTAAAAATGTCTCCGTATCTGTTGATGTTTTAGCAGAGGTTGATATCAAAAATAGTAGAATCAAATCAAAAGAGGCTAATCTTCAGTTTGCTTTCTCTATTTGAGTCTATTTATGATAAAATTTTGCAAAAAGGAAAATTATGTCATATCAGATACTAACAATAGATACAGTAAAAGAGTATATATTAAATATAAAAGAGATAAAAGAGTATCTTGTAGGGGTAGACCCAAGTGTCTACCCTAAAAAAATAGAGATACAAGAGATAGGTGATGGAAATTTAAACTTTGTCTATATTGTTACAAACAGTGATAACCAAAAGAGCCTTATCGTAAAACAGGCTGTTCCATATCTTCGTATTGCAGGTGAGGGGTTTCCTCTATCTCGTGAGCGAATGTCATTTGAGATTCGGGCATTGAAATTTTATGGAGAGCTTGTTCCAACTCTTGTGCCAAAAATCTACTATGCTGATGAGGAGATGAGCTTGGTAGTTATGGAGAATCTGTCAGAGCATATTATTATGCGAAAAGGGTTGATAGATACAACCTATTATCTTCATTTTACAGAGCATATCTCTTCGTTTTTAGCTCAAACACTCTTCTACTCATCTTCACTCTATCTTACTAGTGCAGAGAAACGAACATTGGTTGATAGATTCAACTCCAACAGAGAACTCTGTAAACTGACTGAGGATTTTGTCTTTACACTTCCATTTATGGAGGATGAGACCAATGATATTAACCCTGATTTAGTAGATGAGGCAGAATTACTTTTTGCTGATAGTGAGTTCAAAAAAAATGTTCTAAAACTCAAATATATCTTTATGACTCAAAGTGATGCTCTGCTTCATGGGGATCTGCATACAGGCTCTATTATGTTAAATGAGAGAGAGACTTTTGTAATAGACCCAGAGTTTGCATTTATAGGTCCTTTTGCTTTTGATATAGGGGCTTTGATTGCCAATATGATTAACTCCTATATATCTCACTTTTATAGAAGTGAAGATAGTGAATATAGGGCTTGGATTTTAGATAGTATCAGAGAGATTTATAGTAAGTTTGAGTCTAAGTTTTTGGAGTTGTGGGCAAAACATCCTAACTCTGCACTGCTAAAAGATGGATTTATAGCTCAAAAGGATTTAGACGAGTTTAAAGCTTGGTTTATGAGAAATATCTTCTCTCAAAGTGTTGGTTTTGCAGGATGCAAGATAGCTAGACGAGTCTTTGGGATTGCAGGTGTAGAGGATATTCGCAGTATAAAAAATAAGCAGAAAAGAAAAGAGGCTGAGCTTATGGCATTAGAAGTTGGAAAAAATTTGATTTT
>NZ_JAACKB010000439.1 GCF_010892395.1 Sulfurovum sp. bin170 | reverse complement strand
TATGCAAATATTTTTTGTTTTATTTGGTATTTTATTTATTCCGATATGTGTCGGACAGAGGGCAGTCCGACCTACGGTTTTTTATGATAGAGTCGAAAAGATTTTGGTATTGGGTATAACTAACGAATAGACTGCATACTATTTATACCCAAACGATAAATCCTAGAAGCCTTTCCAACCAACGGTGAAGGGAACTTCACAATAACTTCTGTAACATCTCTAGCATAAACCTCTTCATACTCTGCCCCACTAAGGTTAGCCGACGAACTATAAGCCCACCCTAGCCTATCCAACAGCAGATTATGGTTACACTCTTTAATAACACGAAAGGATAAACCATTAGGCATAATAAATGTGGTTCGTTTTGAACGCCTTACTCTATTTTTATGTATATTTGGAACTCGACTGAACTCTTGCAGTATTTTTAGAGAGTTAACTGCTCGTATATAATGTTTGTTTGGGAGCCGTCTTTTGGCTTGGTCTATTTTAGAAGGGTCTTGTGAGATAAAGCCTATAGTTGTATCAGTTTGGGTTAGGTAAAGAGTGGTTTTCATAATGGGATTATAACAAAAAAAATTAAAGATTGGAAATATTCATCATTTTATAAAAAACCGTAGGTCGGACTGCCCTCTGTCCGACACATATCGGAATAAATCAAATATCAAATAAAACAAAAAATATTTGCATATTAATATTTATTGAACAATTGCAGATATTGGTATGCAAGTTTGTGTCAGGATGAGGACAACCCGACCTACAAGTGATACAATATCAATTCAAATAATCCTGCAAAGCCTTAGGTTCCAACTCCCCACCAGAAGCCTGTAACTCACCAATAGCCAAAGCTGTAGCCTTGGCAGCTGAAACGGTAGTAAAATAAGCCACATTTGCTCTAAGAACAGATTGGCGAATGGTTTTACCATCCTGTTTAGCACCTTGCTCTTCACTTGAATTAATCGCTATTGCAATCTCCTCATTTTTTATCATATCATCAATATTTGGACGACCCTCAGATATTTTGAGTACCATAGATGACTTAACCCCTGCCTCTTCAAGAGCCTTATGAGTTCCCCTAGTAGCCACTATCTCAAACCCTAAATCTGTAAATGATTTACCAATCTCACCCACAAAAGCTTTATCGCTATCACCCAAAGAGATAAAGATTTTACCCTCTAATGGAATGTTATTTTTTGCAGCAAACTGACTCTTTGCAAAACTCATACCAAAGTTATCAGATATACCCATAACTTCACCTGTTGACTTCATCTCTGGTCCAAGGAGAAGGTCAGACCCAGGGAGTTTGTTGAATGGGAATACAGCCTCTTTAATCGCTACGAGGTTTTTGAGATTCGGTTCCATAATTTTTTTATCAAAATTAACAACACTAAATGTATCATAAAACTTTAAAGACTCTCGTAAGTCACCTTGAATCATAACTCTAGTTGCCACTTTTGCCAATGGAACACCTGTAGCCTTTGAGACAAATGGAACAGTTCTTGAAGCTCTTGGATTTACCTCTATCAGATATATCTCATCTTCAAAGATAGCATACTGAATATTCATCAGACCCACAACACCAAGACCAAGGGCAATAGAAGCTGTCTGCTCTTTTATACCATCCAACAGTCTATCTGAGATAGAGAATGTCGGCAGAGAACAAGCAGAGTCCCCAGAGTGAATCCCCGCCTCTTCGATATGTTGCATCACAGAACCGATATAGACCTCTTTGCCATCACAGATAGCATCCACATCAAGCTCAATTGCATTGTTGAGAAACTTATCTATAAGAACTGGGGCATCATGGGAGACAGATACAGCCTCATCCATATATTGCTTTAGTTCACTATCAGAGTAGACAGTCTTCATTCCTCTACCACCAAGCACAAAACTTGGACGAACCAATACAGGATAGCCGATACGATTGGCAACCACTATCGCTTTCTCTTTGGCAAAAACAGTTCCATTGTTTGGCTGTTTTAAGCCCAATCTGTTGATAAAATCAGAAAAGAGTTCTCTATCTTCTGCCAAATCAATAACTTTAGCAGTGGTTCCAGATATATTAGCTCCAATAGCTGTTAGACTCTTTGCCAATTTTAGTGGAGTCTGCCCACCAAAATGAACGATAACCCCATCAGGTTTCTCAACTTCTATCACATTTCGTACATGTTCAAAGTCTATCGGCTCAAAATAGAGAATATCGGAGGTGTCATAATCAGTAGAGACTGTTTCAGGGTTACAGTTGTACATAATGGACTTCACGCCCATATCCTCTAATGCAAAGGCCGCGTGAACACAGCAGTAGTCAAACTCAATACCTTGACCGATTCTATTTGGTCCACCACCGATAACTAGAACTTTTTTATCTTTCTGTTCGGTGTTACCGAACCTACTTTTTGGAATCTTGGTAATATTGGTTGTTGAGTAGAGATATGGAGTCAAGGCCTCAAACTCTGCCGAACAGGTATCAACCTCATTGTACTCTAGCAAAACTCCTACTTTTTCTCTAGCATTATAGATGTCATTTTCAGAGAAGTTCATCCCCTCATTTTTGTTAATCACAGAGGCTATCATCGCATCAGAGAAACCATCAGATTTTACTTTTCTTAGTCGTACCTCATCAGTTAAAAGAGCAATATCCATTGCCTTCTCCTGCTCAACCAACTCTTCAAACTGGTAGAGATACCATCTGTCTATTTTACAAATGTCAAATATAGAATCAACACTCATTCCTCGTCTGAGTGCCTCATAGACATATAGAATTCTATCAGCATTTGGACGACGAATCTCTCTGACCAGCTCTTCACCATCACACTTGATAGGTTCAAAACCTGTGAGTCCTGTCTCTAGTGAAATAAGAGCTTTTTGGAAAGACTCTTTAAAAGTTCTACCCATACTCATCACCTCACCAACCGATTTCATAGCCGTTGTTAGTGTAGAGTCAGCCATTGGGAACTTCTCAAATGTGAAGCGAGGAATCTTGGTAACAATATAATCAATAACAGGCTCAAAACTAGCCGCCGTTCCTGTGATGTCATTGGTAATCTCATCAAGCGTATGACCAACCGCCAAAAGTGTTGCTACTTTTGCAATAGGGTAACCTGTCGCCTTTGAAGCCAAAGCAGAACTTCGGCTTACTCGTGGGTTCATCTCAATAACAATCATCCGTCCTGTATCAGGATTGATAGAGAACTGTACATTTGACCCACCCGTATCGACACCCACTTCTCTTAGAATTTTAAAAGAAGCATCTCTCATATTTTGATACTCTTTATCAGTCAAAGTTAACGCAGGAGCGATAGTGATACTATCACCTGTATGAACACCCATTGGATCAAGGTTTTCAATAGAACAGACGATGATACAGTTATCTTCTTTATCACGGATAACCTCCATCTCATACTCTTTCCAACCAAGCAGTGATTCCATAATTTCAATTTCATTAATTGGAGATGCGTCTAATCCCTCTTGTGCAAGTTTTTTGAATTCGTCAATGTTATAAGCCATACCAGAACCACCACCAGCCATGGTAAATGACGCTCTTGAAATAACAGGAAACCCAATCTCTTTAGCAACGGTTAGTGCCTCTTCAAGAGTGTATGCATTGGCACTTTTTGGTAAATCCATACCGATTTTAATCATGGCTTGATTAAAGAGATGTCTATCTTCACCTTTTTTAATCGCTTCAGGTGTTGCACCTAGAAACTCTATACCTTCAAGCATACCCGCTTCATTCATATCCATAGCCACATTGAGTGCAGTTTGCCCACCCATCGTAGGTAAGATAGCATCCACTTTCTCTTGCTTAATAATTTTGTTGATAACTTCAGCAGTAATAGGTTCGATATAAGTACGATCTGCAAACTCAGGGTCTGTCATGATGGTTGCAGGGTTTGAGTTGATAAGGACAACTTTATATCCTAACTCTTTAAGCGTTTTGGCTGCTTGTGTTCCAGAGTAGTCAAATTCACAAGCTTGACCGATAACAATTGGTCCAGAGCCGATAAGTAAAATGGTTTTGATGTCAGTGCGTTTTGGCATGTAGAAGTACCCTTGTTTTTAATTGTGGGATTATACAAAAAAGGGGCTTAATTCTGATATAATTTTTGAAAGGTCTCTTATTTGAAACAGAAATAGTTAAAAAACTCCTACCCTAGCTAATCGACTATGGCAAAATAATTTATGAAGTAGAAGTCTATGAGTAAGAGATACTAAAATAGGAAGAAAAAATATCTCTCTCATGTAGAAAGTATAGTGTAAATGTGTGGTTGAATTGTGTAGAGAGATTAAATATCTTGCAAAACTTCTTGGAATCGAAGGCTTCAGCCCATATCTGTTGGTAACTATAATGTTAGAAAGGTATTGTTAAAAAACCTATTCCTCTATCTTCTCCCACTCAAACTTACAAATATCTCTATCTTCCTTTGAAAACTCAATCCCAATTATGATAATTTCGTTGGAGGTATTTAGATACTTTTCATGATATTTTTTCTCTTTTATCTGCTCTAAGGCTTTGCCCTTTTGATTTTTATTATAGGAGTAGTATAACATCCCCCATTAATTAATTTTAGAGCTAAGTCAGTTTTATCTATATAAATATCAATATCTGTCAATCATCATTTATTAAGCAGATGCTCAAAACTCCACAAAAAAACCATTATCTTTAACAATCTTAGTAACCTTAGGAATATCCTCTTTCAAAACAATAATCCGATACCCCTCTGCTTTGATAAATAGCTCTTGAAGCTTACGGTTACTCATAAATAGATTTAGAAGTTTTTTATTATCTTTTAGTTCAATCACAATCTGTTTTAGATTTCTCTTTATTAGATTTGAGTTTGCTATCGCTTCATCAAAAAAATCTACAAAGACTTTAGGTGGATTTTTCTCTATTTTTTTGTAAAAGCTATCTATCTTTAAATTTAGAGCTTTCAGATGATTACAATCTTTGAAGAGTTTACTATGGCTTAATATATATCTATCGCCATCTAATTTTTCGACAAATGGCTCTAATTTAGCTATGGCTATACTATTTTGTCTATCTACAGTAACAATCGGTTTAAACTCATCAAATTTCATTTCAGCTATTTTTTTTGTAACAATCTCTTTTGGAGTATATGAGTTTGATATTTTAAAAACATACTTTCCAAGCTCTGTCAATTTAACATACTTTAGACTATCCCATACAGAAATATAGGGCTTTCCTTTTGCTTTTATATTTTCATAATTGGTGGTAGGTTTATCATATTTTAACTCTATCAATCCCAATGCTCCAAGATAGAAAAATATAGCTTTTAGTACT
>NZ_JAACKB010000014.1 GCF_010892395.1 Sulfurovum sp. bin170 | reverse complement strand
CTATCTCTAAGTGCTTTTGAGTGTTTGATAGGACACCAAAACTGTTCGGTTCTAGCAGAAATTTCTCGAACATAGGCGATGACACCATTAAAATATTCACAATACCAGCAGTTTATCTTCTCCACTTTGTCAAGATAAAAGAGCCTATACCTACCTATGACTACATAGTCACTTCGTTTGATTTTTGGGATTTTATAGATAGGAAAACAGACCCATTGATATATGGTTATAAGCAGGTCGATGATAGCGATTGGCACAATCATTGACCAGATAAAAGGTATGGTGAAAATTGCCAATACAGGAAAAGAGGATAGATACCGAATAGAGCTAATTATCTTTGATTTGCCCTCTTGTATAACATGATGTTCAAATTGAACTTTTCCATTTTCTATTTTGTAGAAAAACTCCTTTTCTCTCTTCTTAATCTCATCTACTAGTTCATCCTCAAGTGTTTTTATCTCGTCTATTATCTTATTTATCTTTTTATCTATCATCTTTTAATCCATTTTATGAAGTGAAATTATCTACTCTCTATTATAGTTGTTCATTGTTAAAAATCTCTTTATTTAATTTAGTTATTTTTTGAAAGTTGTCTTGATTTTTGAGGTAGTATAGAGAGGATGCTCACGAAAAGACCATCAATGTCGCTATCAATAGACTACGGAAAAAGATAGACCCTGATGGCTCAAAAGAGTATATTGTGCGGGGGGGTTGGGTATAAAGTTGGTGTAACCTTTTTGATATGGTTACACTAAAGCATAGACTCTAAAACCGATAAGTTCCGTTGAGATACATGTACCGCCCCGGTTCATTCATCAACATACTCTTATCTCCACCAACTAGCGTCAAATCTTTTTGACTATTAGAGACTGTATAAGTTTTGTCAAAAATATTATCCATTCCTAGCGTAATATTTAGAGCTTCTGTCATCTCTTTATCCCACTTGAAATTAACAACAGTATATCCATCAATCTCCTGTTCACCATTGTCACTGTCGATTCTATTCCAATCATCACGGGCTACTAGTTCCAGTTTTGCTACGGCTGTATCAAACATATAGGTTGCACCAAGTGTCATTTTCATAGGGGTAATATCGACTAAATCTTTGTCTGTTTGTCCTTGTGGTAGGTCATCTTTTTTACCCACGGTATAGGCTAAACCATAGTCAAGAGTAATCGCATCATTTGCCAAATAGCTACCACTAAGCTCTGCACCATAGAGGGTTGCGTCTATATTGGTAAAGTTGTTTCCACCTGTTTTCATACCGTTATAGTAGATATAATCTTGCAGTTTACTATAGAAAAATTTTGTCTTAAGGGTGGAGTTGGCGAAATCTTTTTCAAATCCTAAATCAGCTTCATAGTTGGTGGTCTCATTTAAGTTGGGTGTACCTATCTCTACTCCCATTTTATCTTTGTAGTAAAGCTCTCTTGGGTCAGGCACTCTGGTTGACTTTCCTATGCCCATATAGTATTTTAGTGTGCGATTTGCTTTGATAGTAGCAAAGATGTTTCCTGTGACTCCACTATAATCATTGGATTGTTGTATACCTGTTGGGGTGACGGTGCTATCATCATATCGAAGCCCACTCTCGATGGTAGCTGAACCTAATGTAAACTTGTCTTTGATAAATAGAGCTTGGTTTTTGGTATTGACATCATAGATACTGCGAAATTTATCCGCAGGAAAAGGTTTTTCATTTTTATAATATGCCCCATCCCAGTTTCTCAAACTATAATCCAAACCAGCAACCAACTCATGCTCATCAATATCAAAGCTATTTTTCATCTTAGCCCCTTGCATCTTAGTCGTTAGTGCATGGGTAATCACCCCGTTTGCCACGGATGATTTTCGATAACGAATCGACATAGGGTGGTCTACTTCTGTCTGATAGACCTGCATCTCTAGTTTTTTAGAAATATCTCCGATATTGTCTATACGATACTCAATATTGTAGAGGTCAGAGTCATCATAATCAGCATCCATTGGTGTGCTTGGGTAGAGTACATTATCACTTCTATTGGCTGTATAGCCTAATCTCAACTCTTGGTCATCTGTAATATCCCAAAAGAGTTTTGCCATAGCTGATTTTCTCTCATAGGCATCCCTATCACTTTGGTTAGGAAGATAAGCCATACCTGCCAATGGTGTACCATCTACCTGATTGGCGAGTTGCTCGGCAAAGTTATTACCATCTCCATCTTTGTATTGTCCTCCCTCCTCTTTTGAAGCAGAGACTAGGACTTTGATACTTCCTATACCACCACTGGCACTAACGGTTGCTTTTTTATAGTCATAACTCCCTACATTGATAGTCACTTCACCTGCAAACTCCTCTTGTGGTTTTCGTGTATTGATTTTTATCTTGCCACTTAGTGTTCCAAAATCCTCTACATCAAAAGCCCCATGTGTTATCTGAACCTCATCAATATTTTGGGTCATCACATGTGAAGTGGGTGGGTCCATTCGGTTGGGACAGGCTCCACACACCTTCATTCCATCTACGATAACATTGATATTGTCTCGTTTTTGACCTCTAAATACTATATCATTGGCGATACCACTTCGCCTAATCATGGTCATACTAGGGGTACTTTGACTTAATGCCTCTGCTAAGTCTGATGATTTCAACTCTTCACCATAAACATCGGCGACTACCTCTGTGCCGATTCGTTCAGTGACATTGATATCTTTTAATTTCTCTGCACCTTGAAGAACTGCAACAGATGCTAGGGATAGATAGATGGTTCTCTTCATTGATAAACTCCTCTTATGTTCATAATAAGTTATTATAGAGGAGTTTTGTTAATTTAGTGTTAAACAAATCATAGATATTATGTCTATATGAAAAAACAGATATGGATAGCAACACTGCTTTATACACTCTCTATTATATTTTTATTGGGACTGCTTTATACTTTTTTGAGTAGTAAAATGGAGTTTATTGTAGCTAGTCTATTGATTATAGTTCTCTCCTTGGGTTTTGGTTATATATTGAACAGCTATATTTTAAGTCAAAAGTTTAAAATAGATGAGAATCTTCTGCATCTAACAAGAGAGATACTGCATGAGCTAAATATCCCAATCTCCACTATACAAGCAAACACTGCACTACTTAAGAGGACTCTAAAAGATAATGAAAAAGCTCTAAAACGATTGAGTCGTATAGAGGATTCATCTAAGAGGTTAGAGCGACTCTATGCAGAGCTTATTTATAGTATTAAAAAAGAGATACACTCTGTTGAAAAAGAGTTGTTTAGGGTTGATGAGTTGATAGAGGAGAGGGTGGCTGTGTTGAGGTTACAGCAGAGAAATCCTTTCTTATTATATATAGAGCCAGTTGTGATAGTTGTTGATAGAATTGGTTTTGAAAAAATGTTGGATAATATCTTGACAAATGCGATGAAATACTCCGATAAACTAGAGCCTGTTACTATAAGATTAAAAGATAATATTTTGACTATTGAAGATAGAGGTATAGGTATGGATGAGGTGGAGTTAATCTCTATATATGAGCGATATTATCAGTCTGATAGTGCTGTTCGTGGTGAGGGGATTGGTTTGGCTCTTGTCAAAGCCTATTGTGATGATGAGAAGATAAAGATTTGGATTAGTTCCCAAAAAGGAGAGGGAACTAAAGTGAGTTTGGATTTAGTAAAAGTTTCTTGTTAGGTACATTTTATCTATTTGAAACTCATCAAAATCTTCAAGATTATTAGCAATAATAAATTTTCTAAGTTTTTTTGTATATTGACCTCTTAGTTCACAGTAGTTGATTAGGTATGCAACTAGTTTTAATGGGTCTTTTGTGATGTCTCTCTGTTTTCTAAAGCTCTTATAAGCTCCTCTTCCAATTGTTACAAAGTAGTCATCAATAGCATCACTAATAGAGCTATATTTTCTAAGATAGATGGCTTTGCCATTTCTAGTCTCTTTTGCTCTCATTCGAGGTTCATTTTTGCTGACAGACCACATACCAAATATGTTTTTACCCTCTTTGAAGAATCTTGACTCTCCCCAACCCGACTCAATTGCCGCTTGAGCCAATACAATACTAACAGGATGAGTTTTCATACGAGATAGAAGCTCTTTACCGTTATCAGTTCTATATTTTTTATAGAGTTTATCTAAAAATATCAAATCATCTGAAGTTGGATTAACCAATTGAAGAATCTCTTCTACTCTTGCTCTTTTGACTTTTAGTTTCTGTTTACTAATCAAAATAGCAGGTAGCATCATGTGGAAAAATTTCTGTTTTTTCTCTGAGACTTGGAGCTTATTCAACGATACAGTAGTTGTATAGTTAATAGGTTTAATCATCTTCTCTTTAAAAATAGTAATATCTTTTGGAGAATTAATTTTTCTATTCATAGTTACAGCTAATTTATTAGAAGAAGTTTCATCTTCTTGGTATAAATTAATATTGCTCTCTTCCTCTAGCGTATAAGTGATATCTTCTATATACGCATTGTCCAGTGAAAATGTAGTAATTGTGACGCTTATAAATATTAAAAAATATTTAATCATGTTGTGTTACCTTATTCGAAAAAATTTGAAAATTATACAACTTTAATCTTAAAATAAAATAATTTTACTCAAAATATACCCTATATATAGAGTGTTTAAGAAAAAATTCAACAAATTTGTAACACTCTATTTTTTTTAGTCTATTTTTTATACTTATATAGTGTAAGTGTTTTTTACTGTAAATAAGTTTTTTGGGAAAAATTACATTTAATTAAATTATAATTTTTACAATAGTAATTAGTTTTTAGCTTTTTTTGCTATACTTACGAGCATAAAATTAAACGATTAGGAGAGTGTCATGGCACTATTTGATGATGTAAAAGAGGTAGTTGTAGAGCAACTAAATGTGAGTCCAGATGAAGTAAAAATTGAGTCTAAGTTCGTAGAGGATCTTGGTGCTGATAGTCTTGATGTTGTTGAACTAGTAATGGCCCTTGAAGAGAAATTTGATATAGAGATTCCTGATGAAGATGCAGAAAAAATTGCAAATGTTTCAGATGCAATTAAATTTATTGAGAATATTCAAGCATAGATTTGAGTAGGGGCAGACCAGTGTGTCTGCCCTAAATAAAATATATTTGAGAATTTATTAGACTTCTTGCAAAACTAGGAACCGATGGCTTTAGCCTCGTAATATTCGGGACTAAAGTCTCCGATTCCAAGGAGTTCTGCAAGAATTTTATTTAGTATATATTCTGATATATATCTTAAGAACGAATGAACAGGAGATAGCGTGAAACGAGTAGTAGTTACTGGCTTAGGGATGATTAATAGTGTAGGACAAGACAAAGAGACGGCATTCTCTGCTATTTTGGATGGGAAGTGTGGTATCAAAGAGATTGAGCTTTTTGATATTGAGAGATTCTCTGTAAAAATTGCAGGTGAAATTGTCGGTTTTGACCCAAATGAGGTAATGAATCCAAAAGAGGTCAAAAAAGCTGACAGATTTATTCAACTTGGTATGAAAGCTGCAAATGAAGCGATGGCGGATGCAAATTTTGCTGATGATATAGATATGGAGAGATTTGGTATCTCATCTGCATCTGGTATTGGTGGATTGCCAAATATTGAAAAGAACTCTGTAATCTGTGAAAATAGAGGTCCTAGACGAATCTCTCCATTTTTTATCCCTTCGTCTCTAGTTAATATGTTAGGTGGATTTATCTCTATTGACCATGGGATAAAAGGACCAAATCTCTCTTGCGTAACAGCGTGTGCAGCAGGAACCCATGCTATTGCAGAGGCTACCAAGACTATTATTCTTGATGGTGCAGAGCAGATGTTAGTTATTGGTGCAGAGTCGGCAATTTGTGGTGCAGGAATAGGTGGATTTGGTGCGATGAAAGCGTTGAGTACGAACAATGATGACCCACAAGGTGCATCGAGACCATTTGATGCAGATAGAAATGGTTTTGTAATGGGTGAGGGTGCGGGAGCATTGGTTCTCGAAGAGTATGAGTCTGCCCTAAAAAGAGGTGCAAGAATCTATGCTGAGGTAGTTGGTTTTGGTGAGAGTGGTGATGCGAATCATATCACAACACCTGTACCAGAGGGACCGCTTCGAGCGATAAAAGCGGCACTTAGAATGGCTGGGGATATTAAGATAGACTATATCAATGCTCATGGAACTAGTACTGCTGCGAATGACAAGAATGAGACAGCAGCGATAAAAGAGGCATTTGGTGGAAAAGAGAACTGCCCACCTGTTAGCTCAACAAAGGGGCAGATAGGTCACTGTCTAGGTGCAGCAGGAGCGATTGAGGCTGTCATATCTATTATGGCTATGCGTGATGGTAAACTTCCTCCAACAATTAACTATACAACTCCTGATGCAGATTGTGATTTGGATTATATTCCTAACAAATCAAGAGATGCAGAGCTTAATGCAGTTATGAGCAATTCGTTTGGTTTTGGTGGAACAAACGGAGTTGTAATCTTCAAGAAAATATAAGGGTATGCTATGGCAACTTATTTAGAGTTTGAAAAAAAAATTGAGCAGATTCAGCAAGATATTGACTCTGCTAAAGCGAGAGATGATAAGTATGCTCTGGAGTCATTTGAAGAGGCTTTAGAGAAAGAGGTGGCTAAGACTTTTGGTTCCTTAAGTGATTATCAAAAACTACAATTGGCTAGACATCCTGACCGTCCATACTCTTTAGATTATATCCGTTTTATGATGGAAGATGCGTATGAGATTCATGGAGATAGAGCTTTTCGTGATGACCCTGCGATACTCTGTTATATCGGTTATATTGATGGTCAGAAGACGATGCTAATAGGTGAGCAGAAGGGTCGTGGAACCAAACATAAACTAAAAAGAAATTTTGGTATGCCAAATCCAGAGGGGTATAGAAAAGCACTTCGTGCGGTGAAACTTGCTGAGAAGTTTAATATTCCTGTGCTTATGCTTATAGACACCCCTGGTGCGTACCCAGGGCTTGGAGCAGAGGAGAGAGGGCAGAGTGAAGCGATTGCCAAAAATCTTTTTGAATTTACTTCTGTAAAAGTGCCTATGAT